>JAUVWP010000106.1 GCA_030604085.1 Methanosarcinales archaeon
TGATGATGAACGAACGCTTCTTGTGAGTGGTAGTGTCTATTACTGGCGGCTTGATCGCTCGAGATGGGGGGAGATCCTCGATCGAGTCCGTGAAATGGGGTTTTCGGTCATCTGCACCTATATACCATGGGGTGTTCATGAAATTTCCCCGGGAGAGTTTGATTTTGGAGAGGTCAACCCTGATTATGACCTGGACGCATTCTTAACACTCTGTGAGGATAAGGATCTGCGTGTGCTGCTGCGTCCGGGTCCGCATGTCAACTCCGAGATCACATATTTCGGGTTTCCAAAGCGAGTTATCGAGGATCCCGTGGTCCAATCGGTCACTGCCGACGGCACCTCAGTGGTATTCCCATCGCCTCCAAGGATGTTTCCTGTACCAAGTTATGCATCGGAAAAATTTTACCAAGAAGTTGGCATATATTTCGATCGCGTCTGCCCGATCATAAGAGATCATCTCCATCCACACGGCTGCGTAATCGCTGTTCAGGCAGACAACGAGATGTCCTTCTTCCTGCGCACCCAACCGTATGATCATGACTACTCAACCGGCGCGATTCTTTTGTATCTGCGGTTCTTAAACGAAAAATACCATGACACCGAGCAGTTGAACAGCGTATATGGAACAGATTACGATTCGTTTGATGAAGTGCCACCACCCCGCAATTTCAATGCAAGGAATCAAAGCGATCTTCCATATTACCTGGACTGGATCGAGTACAAGGAATATTATCTACAGCACGGGCTTGCACGTATCAGTGATATGTTAAAGGAGCGCGGCGTTGCCACGTTCATGTATCATAATCTGCCAGGGGTGTGCATAAAACCGCCATACAACCAGATTAAGATGGAAGAGATCGTTGATGCGGTCGGTTTTGACCTCTACTACTACAAAGAGGAGTATCATAAAGTAAAACGGTGCATCCAGTATCTCGGTGGCACGAGTCGCGTGCCGTTCATAACAGAGTTTGCATCGGGATTCGTCGCACTCCCGATCCCGGTAAAACCGATCATGCTCGACGATGCCGAATTCACAACTTATGCCGCGCTCATGCACGGATTTTCAGGAATTAATTTTTACATGCTGGTCGAGCGTGAACGGTGGGTTGGAAGCCCGATCGACCGATTCGGAGGAGTCAGAAAAGAGCGATTCCGGTTCTACCAGAGGTTTAACCAGATTATCAAACGGATAAATTATCAGAAACTAAGGATAAAATGTGAAGGAATCCTGTTAATAAACCGTGATTGTGCCCGTCTCGAACTTGCATCATCGCTTCTCACGCCGATCCCGATTCTTGGCGGCATCACGCCTGAATACTATGTTAGCGAGAACGATCTCGGATTTGATGACGTACTCCAGCTCGAATATGGGCGACAGTGGGATGCGCTGTACTATGGATTCGGTGCTGCAAAGTACGCTGTTACTATCGGGGATATCGAACTTCCACTGGAGCGGCTTTCCGAGTACAGGGTGGTGGCAGTGCCTACATTTGATTTCATGAGCAGAGATGTTCAGGATAAATTAATTAACTATGTAAAAGATGGTGGATGTCTTGTTATGGGACCAAGAGTCCCTGAATCCGACGAACATATCAAAGAATTTGGAATTATCAGAGAATACCTACCAAAACCTGACGGACGAATGGATGAGGTGATGGCGGAGGGTATCAAACTGAAAGATGTAGACATATTTGATACCGGCGCAACCGACGGTACAACTGATGGTGCAACCGGTGACACAGCCGATACCGTTTCTGTTCTGACCGCTGACCCGGGAACAATCATCTACCGGCAGAAAATCGGGAGCGGTAGCATCATCCACTTTGGATTTCTCTTTCCAAGGATTGCAGAAGATGTCCCGGCAGGGCTGATCAGCATAATCAATCGGATCGCAGCTGCTGGAGGGATGCGGCGCGTGATTCCATGTACTGATCCACAGATCGATGCAGCAGTGCATATAGCAGATGGGGCAGACGGAGCAGATGGAAGAGAGGTTCTATTCGTTGCAAACACCGGGATGGGTGGGAAAGATGTTGATATCGGCGGGATATATCTTGATCCGGATAGCGAAGAGATGGTTGGTCCGATGATCAGGATTCCTGCATACACAGTCCGAATTCTTGAGGTCGCTTCTTATGATCGGTGAGAATATCAGAATCCTGGACTGGGGTGTTGAGCAGTGGAACAACCTCTACCATGCCCTATTTCACAGGGGCAAGCCGGAGACTGCGATTATCATCATCCACGATTCCGGTGTGCCACTGAAGATCGTGCAGACCGGACAGGGGTCAAGACCTGAACTCAAGGACCGATTTGCAGACGATCGGCGACTGAAAGACGTTGTCAAAGCGATGCACCACGAAGAATGTGTAGATAGGGTCTATGCTATATCCTATCCTGCGATACGGCGTATATTCACCAGATTTGAGAGTACTGTTGACTTTGACGCCAATTATATCAAGCAGTTGTTCTCGCTAAAAGATGCCATATCCTCCGAGATCGGGACCGGGATCTGCCAGTACCCAGCCGGTTCAAACTGGCTTTCCAATCTCGAGTATAAAACGGTTAAGAAGATCATGACTTTTGCACCTGATGACGCACTTGTCATGCTCACAATCTTCAGCGGGAATAATATCTGGACGAACTGGATCATCGGAATCGAGGGCGGCACGATCAACTTGATAACAACACTCGATGCGATAAAGCCAGGAGCCAGATCGGTCGTGGATTGGCGGCGTGAGTATCATCAGATCGCTGATAGCATGAAAAAACATTTCGGGGTTAAGCCACTTGCGTTCTTCATGGATCACGAGACTTTTCGGGAGCTGATCGAGAGTAAAGAGAAAACGCGGTTTTTTAGAGATGCGCTATCCGGACGGAAGATTATGTCAAAGGCGCTGCCGATCAAGTACAGGATTCTTTTGTTTTTGCAGAGGGTGTTTAGGTGGCTATCCGGTAACAGGCGGATGTAGACGGTGTTCTGCACGAGAACCTCACGTAATCTCCCGCACGAGAAGCGTCCGCAGCAAAAAGACAGCCGGGATGATCTCAAGCCGCCCGATCCATATATTAAATATTAGCATGATCTTACCTGCGACAGGGAGACTTGCTGTAGTGATGCCGGTTGAGAGCCCGGCATTGCTCTGTGCGGATGCCACCTCAAGGATCACATCATCGAGATTGAAACCTGCCGGTACCACGTGCAGGAGCACAATCACACCCACCAGGAGAAACACAATCCATAGATTCAGGAGCAGCGAAACCTCCTCGAGTTCTTCGTTCTTATGAGCCTCCGTGAGAGTTCTCTTTCCAATACGAAATGGAATAACTGCCTCCTTCGGAAGTGCGATCTTTTTAAGCCACCATCCGACCCCTTTAACCATCATGATCACCCGCATCGTCTTTATGCCGCCGGAAGTTGAGCCGGCAGTACCCCCGGCAATCATAGCGATGATCAGGATGATATGCGCGGTCGGGGTCCACCGGTGTATGTCAGCAGTCCGGAACCCAGTGCAGGTGATCGCTGACACGAACTGAAAGATCGAGTCAACCAGACAGACCATGAGATTTTCATTCTTCATGCTCACCATGTTCTCGAGCAGAAGCGCAATCGAGCCGATCAGAACCATTGCAAAGATCGCCTTACACTGTATATCCTTGAGATACGAGGATATCCTTCGCGTGATGACCTTGTAGTGAACCAGAAACGGTATCGCACCGATCAGCATGATCGGGATGAGTGCGATCTCGATCGCCGTGCTGTGGTACTCACCGATGCTCCCATCAGTGACCGTGAAACCACCAGTACCGATGCCGGTCATCGCGCAGTTTATGGCGTCCCAGATCGGCATGCCAGCCACCCACAAAAACCCGATAGCGACCACGGTCAGTGCAAGATATATCCGCCAGATGATGCGGATGGTATCTATGATCCGGGGGGTGGTTTTCTCGTCCCTGCCTTCGGCATGATAGAGCGCATACATGCAGGTCCCGGGTCTTGTGATAATCGATATCATGAGCACGATCACGCCAACGCCGCCAAGCCACTGCATAAAACTCCTCAGGAACTGCAGGGTGTATGTGAGTTCTGAGGGGTGCGCGATCATAGTGAGACCGGTTCCCGTCCAGCCCGACACACTCTCGAAGTACGCATCCACAAAGGGCATGCGAGCGCCGATCACAAAAGGAACTGCATAGAAGAGCGGTACAATAAGCCAGCCCAGTGCTGCGATGACCATAGCGTATCTCGTCTCGAGCACATCATCTGTTTTAAAGAGATATTTGAGGCAGAATCCAAGGAGAACCGACGCAGATGCTGGGATCAGCAAGCCCGGTATCATGGAGTACTCCCGGAAGATGAGCGGAACTACGATCACGGATAACAGAACACCTCCGAGAACGACTAAGAGGTCTCCGACGTTGTGGCACAGGATTGCAAGGTCTCTGGATGGCAATATACACACTCCAAGATTGATCTGTTGCTTATGTCTACCCAAAACCCCTTAAGTAGTCCTGCTCATAACAATCAGTACCGAAGACAGGAACAATCTTGGTCATCAGATGAAAGAGGGTTTCTTATTTTACAACAGTGAGTTATTCAGTCAGGATGATGGTATCGTGCCTGTCAAGAATCCTGTCCAGTTCTGGTCGCAGTGGGTTGATGATCTGGTCGGATGAACAACCCATCCCTTTGATCCCAATCTCCTCATGTCTTTACAACGATTTAGAAAAGGTAATACTAAAAGGTAGTAATGGATTGATGGTTTTATCCCCTGCCGACCACCTCACCGGCACTTTCATCGATTGGCTTGATTCTCTTCCGGAATCTCCCGCTCTTTATCGAATATCCGCCTGAGACCGCAACGACAACACCCGCTATGGTATCCACTATCAGATCAGTCATCGTATCATACAGATCCCGCTGTTCATGCGTGCCAAAGAACTGATCGATCCCGAACTCTCCGATCTCCCATGCGACACCGACCGCCATTGTGAATACAATTGTGACAAAGATCATCCCGCGAAGATCCATGTGAAGCCCTGACCAGTATTCATCCAACAGATAGACCGCTGTAAGCGCGATAAAAGCGATCAACGCAGATGCGAAGAAATGACCGATCTTATCATAAAAAGGAATCGTCCAGTACATCTTCAGAACACCTCCACCAACATGAAAGAGTATCACAAGCGTGATTGCCAGATCAAGTAACAGGGGGATTCTGATATCATATCTTTTTTCGATGATATTCGGTGTCATCGAGAGGATAAATCCTGAAAACGAGGCAAACATCCATAGCCAGTCGTGAACCTGGATGCTGTAGACCCCCATAACAATCATGGCGCATTTCATCAGGTATGATGCGATAAGCGGTACCTGTATTTTCATTCTTATTGGGTATGATCCATGAATGTAAATATGTTTGGTAAAACTGTTGCTCTTATCAAAACAACATAGTAGTCTGATCGATAGAAAGTTATTTAATGACTGGATAGAACCGATTGAAGTTAAGTGAGAGTGATACCACGCAAACAAAATCGCTGTGTCCTGAATGCAAAAAAGTGATCGATGCAACCGTGTATGAAAAAAATGGGCAGGTGCTTTTGAAGAAGGCCTGCCCGGAACACGGCACGTTTAAGGATGTGTACTGGTCTGATGCCGCGCTCTACAAAAAATTCGTAAGATTCCAGCACGATGGAACCGGTGTCGATAATCCCATGACCAAGAGGAATAAGGGCTGCCCTCGCGACTGTGGACTCTGCCCTGAACATAAGACCACAACGGTTCTATCATTGATCGATATTACGAACCGGTGCAACCAGAAGTGCCCCGTCTGTTTTGCGAATGCTGCTGCTGCCGGCTATGTGTACGAGCCATCCATAGAGCAGATCCGGGAGATGATGCAGCTCTTGACCAGTGAGAAGCCGGCACGCAACTGGGCGATACAGTTTTCAGGTGGCGAGCCGACTGTGAGGGATGATCTGCCGGCTATCATCAGGATGGCGCGTGAGCTTGGCTTTATACAGATTCAGATCGCAACAAATGGCATCCACCTTGCAAAGAGCGTCGAGTACTGCAGGGAACTGATGGAGGCGGGTCTGCACACCGTATACCTCCAGTTCGATGGCATGACCCCCGAACCATACCACCATATCCGCGGATTTAACGCGCTTCCCACAAAACTGCGCGCGATCGAGAACTGCCGGAAAGGAGGGCTCACCAGTATAACTCTTGTGCCGACATTGATCAGAGGGGTAAACGATGATCAGATCGGCGACATCATACGGTTTGCATCAGAGAATCTCGATGTGGTCAAGGGTGTTAACATGCAGCCAGTCTCATTCGCAGGGAGAATCAATCAAGAGGATCGTGAA
>JAUVWP010000123.1 GCA_030604085.1 Methanosarcinales archaeon
GACCCGGCAGTGCCCGACAGCGACGGATTCGTGATGATGGCAAAGCCGGTCGGTGGAATCGATAATCCTGCGTCAAAGATCTACGCGGCAAGACTGCATCTGGGCAGACAGCCGTGGGACGGTATGTACATGCTGCCGTTTCAGACCATGACGGTACTTATGTCAGACAACATGACCCAGGCGCTCTTCGTGTCTACCGGCAAGATATACGATCCGATCCAGTATGTGAACGCCAAACGGTACATGGGACTCTTCCACGGGGTCTCACCAAAGGATGAAGCGTTGACCTGCAAGGACTGCCACGAAGATCACGTCATCGACTTTGAGGCACTCGGATACGAGGTCGAGAAGGACGCATCAGGAAACCTGATCAGCGCAACAAAGCCGGGCGAGAGTCTCAATCTCGCTGATTTCAATGCGAAGGCAGGAACAGGGACCGGAGCTTACGAAGATTCCGACGAACCGGCCGCATCCACACCAGGTTTCGGGATTGTACCGGCACTCGGCGGGATTATGGCTGTAGCGTATCTGCTGCGGAGACGGAACTGAATCGATTGAGATGGCGGGATGGATGGTTTTGTCCATCCACTCTTTTTTTTATTTCGGTGCGTTTTTGATCCTCTCTTGCAATTTCTTCTGCAAGGAATGGAATTGCTTCTAAAACGTTCGAGAAACGATTACGTTGCACATTACAACTCATCCAGAGGGATGAACTCATCTTCTGCAAGGATCTGGTTCCATCGAGCATCCAGCTCTTTCCAGCCTGCGTCTCCGATGAGCTTCTTAATTACATGGTCGCAATAATTTCGCATCAGAAACCTCACTCCTTCGCAACGCTTGCGTTAGAAACTCATATCCCGGTCCACCGGCACTTCTTGTACGATCCGATCACCATCTGCACATCCAAGTCTATAACACCCTCGATTTTGCGACATCTGTCGATAAACTCCTGCAATTCGATGACGGACCTGAACATGACCTCGCATAAGAGATTGAACCGTGTGTTTGTGCGATACAGGGCGATGATCCGATCGTGATCCTCGAGCAGTTCATCCGCAACACTCTGTAGGTTTGAATCAGCAATCTCCATGCTTATGAACGCCTTAACACACTTTTCAGCTTCTTTGCAATCAAGGAGCAAGATGAAACCTTCGATTGTCCCATTTTTAGCCATCTCGGCAATTCTTCGTCTGACCGTCCCCTCGCTCACACCGATCTTGTTTGCGATATCGACATTACTCATCCTCGCGTTCTCGCTCAATATATGGATGATCTTCATGTCAATGTCATCGACCGCCAGTGTTTCGAGCAGACCCTCACACGACTCCTTTCTCCAGCACCTGATTCCATGATTCCGATGATCTGCCATACTTAGCACTATGTCTTGACGGTATAAAAATATTGTGTAACGAAATCCGTCACGGTATTACGAAATCTTTATATAGGGGTGTGGACAACGAAAAGACATAAGCACAATGTGCAACAAAACTCCACAAGGGGCGAATATTATGGCAAATGAAGAATACAAATGGTTCCTGCGAGACGAGGTCGTCGACGCGGGATTATGTACATTCTGCGGCGCATGTGCCGCGGTCTGTCCGAACGATAGAATCGAGTTTAAGGAAGATGGTCCCGCACTGAAAGAAGAGTGTCCGAGAAACGGGCAGGGTGCGTGTAAGGACGTCTGCCAGCGCGTGGTTACCTTTGCATCAAAGATCGGTCCGAATATCTTCGGATTCAAAGCAAAACCGCCAGCACTGCTCGGACAGTACGAAACGCTTGTCGCGGCACGGGCGACTGATCCTGCGGTACTGGAGGCGGGACAGGACGGCGGCGCTGTGACCGCTCTTCTCATGTACTGCATGGACAATGGCTTGATCGATGGCGTGATCGCAACCGGTGACGCAGGAAAACCGAGTTCATGTGTCGTCAGGTCAAAGGAAGAACTGCTCGATTCTGCTGGCTCGAAATACTCCGCAATTCCTGTCCTCTCCGCGATCAAGGACGCGGGCGACATCACTAATGCTGCTGTGGTCGGGCTGCCATGCCACGTCTACGGGGTTCGGAAGACCCAGTTCTTCCCGGGCATGATGTCGCACGGCTTTGAGGTCGGCGAGAACGGCGAGAAGATCAAGGTTCCGAACATCGCTTACGTCATCGGCTTGTTCTGCACCGAGAACTTCAACTACGACAAGCTTGGAACGTTCATGCAAGAGAAGGGTGTGGACATAAGCGAGGTCACGAAAGCTGCCATACATCTCGACGAACTGGTTGTGACGACCAATTCCGGCGAACACGGTTTTGATCTCAGCGATCTCTGGACTGCGGGCTGTGTTCAGGACGGCTGCGTGATATGCAGGGATGCGGTCTCCAAACTCTCTGACATATCGGCAGGGTTCATGGGCTCTGGCAAGGGCTGGACAACGCTCATGGGACGGACGCAAAAAGGCATCGAGCTAATCAAAGCGGCAGAGGAAGCTGGATACATCGAGACAAAGCCGGACATCGACCTCCACCGAATCGAGGAGTTTGCGGGTTTGAAGATGCAGCGGTTCAAATGGGAACTGCAACGGCGGCTCGACGAGGGTAAGAAAGTCAAGTTCTACTGGGCGTCCGACTACCCCGGCGTCATGGGCGAGACCAAGGGAACGTTCTTTGTGAAGATAAAGACCAATGCAGGACTCATCGGCGCAGATCCGCTTGCGAAAGCAGCAGAGCTTGCTAAGAAGTACGGCGATGGGACGCTTGAGATGACGTCGCGACAGTGCGTTGAGATACAGGGAGTTCCGGGCACGAACGTGGACACGCTGATGAGCGAGATCTATGCGAGCGGGCTTGCAACGATCGGTATGGGCTATGTCTCATCGTGTGTCGGTATGGATTACTGCACGGAAGGGCTTGTCGAGACCAAGAAACTCTCAGGAGAGCTCACAATGGCGTTTGCTCAGCGACTGACGCCGCACAAGATAAAGATCGGTATCGCAGGCTGTGCGAACGACTGTGTGCGAGCCAAGCGCAACGACGTCGGTCTTATCGGGCAGGTGCGCCCTGAGATCGATACCGAGAAGTGTAACGGCTGTGGACGGTGTGCCGAACTCTGCAGGGTCGATGCGATCTCAATCGTTCTTGGAAAGGCAGTGATTGACAAGGACAAGTGCGTATCCTGTGGATGGTGCATCAGGGGCTGCCCGCACGAGGCTGCAATCGAGAAGGAGCGCGGATACACGATGTGGATCGGTGCAAACGACGCACGAAGACCTGCTGACGGGATACTCTTAAAGTCGTTCTGTACGACAGAGGAGATTCCCGGGTTAATCGATGCGGTTGCAAAGACGCTTGTCAAGTACAAGACAAAGCCGGGTCGTGAGAGACTTGGAAATGTGATGAAGAACGTCGGCGAGGGCAGGTTCATCAAAGAGGTTCTGGATCAGGTATAATATAAGCAGAGATGATCAATCGGGTGCAGAGGTGCTATTCCTCTGCACCTCGCATGATCAGAGCCGATTCCATGTCTGCTGAAGTTACGCTTACGTGGATGAAATGGCAGATGCGATCCGGCGCTCTGGCGTGCGGATTGTGATGGGGGCACACTGAACGTTTCAGCGATGATGCCCTGCCCCTGCGCGATGGATTGCGGGACGATTTGTTGGTTTTCACCCGTTACTTTGACTATTCACTTCAATAATCTGATAAAATCGTCTTTCGATAAATTGGCTTGTTGAAGAATAGGTAACAGCGTCCCTTTTGGAAGTTCTCTCCTTTTTGGGACGATAACAAGCAATTTGCGTCCCTCGCCATCGATTTTATAAAATGCTGTGTGACTACCCTTGCCACGTCTTGGAGCATACTCAAATCCCGCCCTTTTCAATACTCTAATCACATCACCCTAAGACACTACCGGAATCTTCATGCAGCAACCTCAAATGCTGAGGTGAATTTATGAGCTGCTGTGAGAGCGGTTGTTACATCCTCGATAATCCCCAACTCTCGGGCGTTATCGAGATACAGTTCCACTGCTTCCTTTAAATTACTAAGCGCCTCTTCCGGCATATCTCCACAGCTTGCAACACCCAACTCCGGGCATTTCGAGACATATACACCTTCTTCGTCCCATATTGTGGCGGTAAGGCTAAATTTTCTCATCCTGTGCCCCCTCTGCTTTCTCTTCGGTTTCTGCAATGGCTGACAGTTTTGAATAGCATTCCATGGTTGTGTATATGTGCCTTTTTATTTATAACGCCACCGATTCTGTACTTCTTGTGGTTTCGCAGGACTGTGGCACCGCATGGTGTTCGGAATCGAATGCTAACAGACCCCGGAACAGATAACCTTTAATCTGTGCAAACCCAAACTATTGAACCGATGATGCGCTCATTCGTAGACGTCGTTCTGAAACTCGAAAAAACATCCCGCAGGCACCGGTATTACAGGGGTCTATTGAACCTGACCCTCATTTTCCTTCTATTATATACACTGCTGCTCTACGTCAGCGCACCGGTCATCTTTGCAAGGTACAGTTCTTACGATTTCACTCTGCTCGAATATCCTGTGCGCATGAAGCTGTTGTGCACCGCCGCTGCGGCGCTCGTTCCCGCGATCGTTATCACTTCCCTGCTCTACCTCCGCAGGAAACCGGCGAGTGTCATCAAGTCTATCAGTGATGCATACCTTCTGCTCAGGGAGCGGCTGCCCACCGATTATTACAACACAGACTCATCAGGCATCGTTGTGGACGATCTGGCAGACGGAGTGTCTATCGACGCAGGATCTGTCAGAAGGTCGGCGATCATCAGCAAAAAAGGGCTTTTCTTACGGA
>JAUVWP010000083.1 GCA_030604085.1 Methanosarcinales archaeon
GTACTCACTCTGGCACGGCGGGTTAAAAGATTGTTTGCGGCAGACCGATCGGACTTTTTGCGGGATATTTCCATATCCGGATCAGAAGATGGGTTATTGGACTGCAATGCCCGGGCTGGCGACTTGGCACCAGAGCAATCCTTAAATATGATATACAACTATGGACATTATTGTACAAAGTTATACGGTGAATGCAATGATAATCCCAAACCCACAGGAACTGACCGCCCTTCTCGAATCGGTAGAGCCGCCCGCGATCATCCAGTTGATCGCAAAAACGACCACACGATGCACGCCTATCGACCTGTACACTGTGCTAAAATCAGAGAGCCCGAAATGCGCCTATCTGCTCGAGTCTGTGGAAAAAGAGAAGCGTCATGCACGGTTCTCGTTCGTGGGCTCCAATCCGGACGCGGTCATCACGATGAGCGGAAGGAACATCTCACTCCAGTGCGAGAGATCGACGCCGCTTATCAGACAGATCGAGGCAGATTTATCAGACATGCACGAGAGTGGCGTGATACGTCCGGAATACGACGTTCTGGATGCGTTAAAGCCGATCATACCGAACGTGCCCTACATCTGCACGAAAAACTTTGATCGGCAGGTGTTTTCTGGCGGTGCGATCGGGTATCATGGTTATGACCTCGTATACGACTGCTGGTTGGATATCAGACCGCGCTATCATGCGGCAACACCGGATGCACAGTTCATGCTCATTACGCGTACTGTGGTCTTCGATCACCTGACTGGTGAGGTTTATATCATCTTAACTCCATTTTTACAGGATTTTAGCGGAGATGAGATTGCGAGAATGTACCGGAACGCTGAATCTGATGCAGCGGCTATGATCTCCGCTATCAGAAAGGCGGAAGAGCTTAATTTGGAGGGGCAAACATCAGGAGGCGGGCACGGTCAGATGACCGCGAATACGGAACAGGACGAGTTCGAGACGATGGTCGGAATAGCGAAGCAGCACATCGTCGATGGCGACATCTTCCAGGTTGTGCTGTCCAGACGATACGAGGCGACGAACACGTACAGCCCGGTAGAACTGTACACGAGGCTGCGTGATGTTAATCCAAGCCCGTACATGTATCTATTTGAATTCGGGGACGTTAAAATCGTTGGTGCGAGCCCTGAAACGCTCTTCACAGTCCACAACCGGAAATTGATCACCAACCCGATCGCTGGCACGTGCCCGCGGGGCGAAACCGATGCGGAAGACGCCGAACTCGCCAAAAAACTGCTGAGCGATGAAAAGGAGCGGGCAGAGCATGTGATGCTTGTAGATCTCGGCAGAAACGATGTGCGGATGGTATCGAAACCGGGAACGGTTCGAGTCGAGGATTTCATGACTGTGCGGAAGTACTCGCACCTCCAGCACATCGAGAGCACGGTTACAGGAATACTGCAAGACGACGCTGATGCGTTTGATGCGACACGCGCGATCTTTCCCGCGGGCACGCTATCCGGTGCGCCGAAGATCCGTGCGATGGAGATCATCGACGCACTCGAGAAGGATGCCCGCGGGATTTACGGCGGCGGCGTTGGCTATTACACATGGAACCGGGATGCTGACTTCGCAATCGTGATCAGGACGATTGTTCTTGATGGAGACCGGATGTTTATTCAGGCAGGGGCTGGAATCGTTGCTGACTCGGATCCCACGTACGAATATCTGGAGACCGAACGCAAGATGGCTGCGATGATGAAGGTGATCGAATGAAGATACTGTTCGTGAACAACAAGGACTCATTTGTCTGGAATCTTGTCGAGTATGTCTCGATCTTCGAGCCGGATACCGTGGTCGTCCCGAACACGATAACGCTTGACGAAGTTCGAGAAATCGAGCCGGACGGGATCGTGATCTCACCTGGTCCTGGAAACCCGAACGATCCCCGGGATATCGGATCGTGTATCGAGATCATCCGCGAGTGCGAGGTTTTCTTGCTCGGCGTCTGTCTCGGCTGTCAGGCGATCAATGTTGCGTTTGGGGGCACGGTCGGTCATGCATCTGTGGGTCCGGTTCACGGGAAGGCGTCCGAGATTTATCATGATGGGGTCGGGATCTACGCGGGTCTTCCGAATCCATTTACTGGCGGCAGGTATCATTCGCTTGCCATGGACCGGGTGTCGCCTGATCTCGAGGTTGTGGCACACAGTCCTGACGGCGTCGTCATGGGGATCAGGCACAAGCGGCGTCCGATCGAGGGCGTGCAATTCCATCCTGAGTCTGTGCTGACGCCGGATGGACTTGGGATGATCGAGCGGTGGGTTTCGATGGTTAGGGGTTCCTGATCCGAACGCAGCATAAGGTGGACAGCCCCCTGCCTGACAAGACCTGACAAAGTATATATGTACAGTTCATGGCAATGATATATCGATGCTCGACAGAGATGAGGGAACCATTGCGGTCAGACTGGCACGCTCAGCGATAAAAGCCCACCTCTCAGGAGAAGTTGTGGAAACCGGCGATCTGCCAGAGGTGTTTGGGGAGAAGCGAGGAGTATTCGTTACCTTACACAAGAATGGTGACCTTCGCGGCTGCATCGGCTATCCGGAGCCGGTCATGCAACTTTTGGATGCGATTCTGGACTCTGCTGTGAGTGCTGCGGTGCGTGACCCGAGGTTTCCGCATGTCCGGTACGAGGAGATGAAAGAGATTGTCGTGGAGGTGACGATACTCACGCCTCCTGTAAAAATCGATGCGATGCCTTCGGATCTGCCGAAACATGTCGAAGTCGGGAGACATGGACTTATCGTCAGAAAGGGCGTATATCAGGGGCTGCTACTTCCGCAGGTTGCGACAGAATGGGGCTTTGACGCGGAGAAGTTTCTCAGCCAGACCTGCATGAAGGCAGGACTGCTCCCTGATGCATGGCTCACCGGCGCAGCGGTGTATTCCTTCGAGGGGCAGATCTTTACTGAACTCGAACCGGATGGTGATGTCGTTGGGAAGGAGTAGGATCGTTATAGGAGACGCAGGAGATATCCAACTTGAGGTGGAGGCGGAACTCTTCGATGATCTCTGCCCTGCGACCGTATCCGCAATACTTGGAGCGCTGCCGATAACAGGCATTGTGAGCAGATGGGGCGATGAGATATACTTCTCGACATCGGTGATCGCACCGGAAGAGAACCAGAAGGAACTCGTCGAGATCGGCGATCTCGGGTACTGGCTTCCGCAGAAAGCATTCTGCATCTTCTTTGGACCGACTCTGGCAAGCAAGGGCGATGAGATACGTCCTGCAAGCGCGGTCAATGTCTTTGGGAGGATTGTCGGCGATGCTACCGTTCTTAAGCGGGTTTCCGAAGGCGATAGGATCGTAATCGATCGTACGGATGGGTGAATAAGTGAATAGTGAATAACAGAGCATTTATATAGCACACCTACCTACAATCTCCCATGAACAAACTCCTGCTCTCAGGGCTTGCTCTGCTTGGAGTCGGGATAATGATCCTTGTATCCTATGGGATCTACCATCTCGCGGGATCGGATCTCCCGCCCATCATCAAGATCGCACTCGTGCTCATCGTTATTGGACTTGGGCTTGCGTTCATATATGTGATACGCGATAGACTGAGAGCAATCAAGGAGGAAGGGATATGATCGTTGTAACAACCGAGACAATCGAGGGAAAGAAGATCGCAGAGACGCTCGGTCTTGTGAAAGGGAATGTAATCCGTGCAAAACACATCGGCAAGGACATCGCGGCAGTACTGAGGCATGTGGTCGGCGGCGAGATCAAGGAATACACCGAGATGATGGACGACTCGAGGGATATCGCATTCAAGCGCATGATTAAGGATGCAGAGGGGCTGGATGCGGATGCGATCGTGGGCGTTCGGTTCACGACCTCGATGGTCATGGCTGGGGCATCCGAGATAATGGTCTATGGAACCGCTGTTAAACTGGAGGGATGACCGATAACATGTCAGGAAGATTCGGATTCCCTGTATTCACCGTTGCTCTGCTGCTGCTCGGGGGTATCGCCTGGTTGCTGGAAGTAAATGGCATGATCCCATTTGCGATCCCGTGGATCCCGATAATCGTGATCATTGCGGCTGTCCTGATCGTGGGGGCTGTGATATTTGGAAGAAACAGTGATCGACCCGGTTTTTGTCCGTTCAGTGCGATATGCCCGTTCAACAACTTCTGTCCATTCGGGCACGGAAGGTAAGAGTTTACATATCAGGAACGTAAGATATGTTACAGGTGAGATGAATGACACTCGACGATACTGATAGAGAGATTCTCGCAATACTGGAGCAGGATGATGCGACTCCGAGTGCAACGCTCGCAGAGAAACTCGGCATCACGGAAGGAGAAGTGGAAGAGCGGATTGGCAGACTCGCTGACACCAGAACAAAGATACTGGTCGTTGATGATGAGCCAGACACTTTACTCCCGCTGACCCGGGCACTTGAGGCGGACAACTACGCAGTAGTGGGAGCGGTTGATGGCGCGGAGGCGCTGGAGAAGGTCAGCAATGAGACGCCTGACCTGATTCTCCTCGATCTGATGCTGCCAAAACTGAATGGGTACGAGGTCTGCATGAAGTTGAAGGAGAATCCGGCAACGAGGCACATCCCGGTAATCATGTTAAGCGCAAAGGGCGAGATCAAGGATAAGGTGCTGGGCATCGAGATCGGCGCGGACGATTACGTCACGAAACCATTCGATCTGCTGGAACTAAAAGCGCGGATAAGGGCGCTGCTTCGAAGGACTGGCGCGTAAAGACCATTTCACGATTCCTGAATGGTGATCCGGGTAATCGTGACATTCTCTATGGGTCTGTTTCTGGAGTCGGTCTCTACCTCTGCAATCGCACGCACGACATCCATCCCGTTAGTCACCCTGCCAAATACCGCATACTGCCCGTTAAGCATGGGCTGCGCTCCATCACAGATATAGAACTGGCTGGATGCGCTGTCCGGATGCTGTGATCGCGCCATGGCAACCGCGCCATCGACATGAGTTAACTCAGGATGAGTCTCCAGTTTAATCGTCTTTTCAGAGCTGCCTGTGCCATCGCCTTTCGGATCTCCGCCCTGAATCATGAAGTCGTCGATCACGCGGTGGAAGGTCAGATCGTTATAGAATCCGCGGTTTGCCAGTTCGATGAAATTTGATGTGGTGTCCGGCGCTCGCTCTTCGTGGAGTTCCACGGTCATCGCCCCCATGCTCGTCTCGATATTAGCGATTCGGTTCTCTTCCCCGGTCTTCTCTGTCGTATCAGCCATAGTGTCCCCCTTGTCGCTGTCAGCACCATCAGCCCCAGCCACCACATCTTCACTGCCGATAGAAACGAGTTTCACATCAAAGATCAGCGTCTTTCCGGAAAGTCGGTGGTTGAAATCGATCACAACGCTCGTATTTGTGACATCTGTTATAGTGCCTACCTGCCCCAGACTGGTGGTGAGCTTTTCACCGAGCGCAGGTGTGATGCCTGCTGCACGCAATTCTTCGACCGGAACGGTTTTGACCATATTTTCGCGGTGGACGCCATAAGCGTCTTCCGGCGATAGGGTCAGAGTCTTCTCTTCGCCTACAGCCATACCGACGACACCGCTGTCGAACCCTTTGATCATCTGCCCTGCACCGACCGTGAATTCAATCGGCTGATAATCCCTATTCGGATTGTATACTCCGGTTTCGATCGCAACGTCCCTCACAGATGTGTCAAAAACAGTACCGTTCTCCAGTCTTCCGGTGTAGTCCACTAAAACTTGGTCGCCTTCTTTGACTGCCGCTGCATTGCCGCCGCTATCCGGGTCTATGCAGCCACTGCTGATAAGGATCAATGCCATTACGATGCAGATAATAAGTCGTTTATTCATGCCGATCACCATATTTCTGCGTTTGTGGTATATAAGTGCTGTTATGGGTTCGTACCTCTTCGGGTCGTGTCATTGGTCTTTCAGTCGCCTGCATCATACCCGAAACGGCACTGTCTGAAAATCAGAAGGTTTTCGCCGGAAAATCCGATTGCACCACCGGGTTGTTTGGGCTCACTTTCGTAGCTGACGAACATCTTTATGTGATCGCAGCGCAAGGGTTGGCTGATGGACATCGAGGGATACGCAAAACGAGGGCTCAGCCGGGGCGACCTGGACCTCGAACAGAAACTTACCGACCGGATACTCGAGATCAAAGACATCTCCCCTGAGAGAGCGCGTGATATCGCCAGCGCAACGATTGTGGAAGCGCGTGCCACGCTCCGCCCTGCAGGAGAGATCCTCGCCCCGATCACGTCAGGAGTCACGATGGGCGAGTTCGGTGTCGGGTCGAGGGGTGCCGGTGATTTTTATGCGCACGAGAAGATCGCGGAGGTGATCGGAAAGACCGATGCCATCATTGATTCGTCACACCTCGATGATTCGGGCGTGGTGCGCATCTCAGGGCAGGAGGATCAGGACCGGTACGTCGTTTTGAACATCGATGGCATCCACTCACGGTTAAGCGATTTCCCGTTTCTTGCTGGGTTTCATGTCGCACGTGCCGCACTCCGCGACATCTATGTGATGGGCGCACTCCCGGTTGCGATGCTGTCAGATATCCACATAGCGGATGACGGCGATGTCGGGAAGATATTCGATCACATCGCAGGCATATCAGCAATCGCCGAACTGACGCATGTGCCGCTTATCACGGGGAGCACGCTTCGGATCGGTGGCGACATGGTGATCGGGGATCGGATGACCGGCGGCGTCGGCGCTGTCGGGATCGCCAGTGATCTCACAGCACGCATCGATGCTGCACCAGGCGATGTCATCCTGATGACAGAAGGCGCAGAAGGCGGCACGATCTCGACTGCTGCGCTCTATTACGAGATGCACGATGTCGTTGATGAGACGATTAACATCACATTCATAGAGGCGTGCGAGGCGCTCTTTGCGGCTGATCTCCCGGGAAGGATCCATGCGATGACCGACGTCACCAATGGCGGGGTACGCGGCGATGCCAAGGAGATATCGAGAACCGCCAGAGTGAAACTGGTCTTTTATGAAGAGAAGATGCGAAATTTGGTGAATCCGAAAGTTCTTTCGATGCTTGAAACGCTTGAGATTGATTATCTCGGGGTGTCGCTCGATGCGCTTCTCTTGATCGCTCCGCCTGATGCTGCAAGCGAGATTATGGACGTGATCAGGGGTGCAGGGGTCAGGGTCGATGTGGTTGGAGAGGTATGCGAGGATGAGGGTGCCGAACTGGTCATCGATAGCGAGGTCCGCGATTTCACGCCGCGATTTCGGGAGTCGGCATACACCCCGATCAAGAAGCTGGTCGGCGAGGCAGCGCCAGATGATTACGAGCGGATGTGTGCGGCTGTTGACCATGCAGCGGCGGAGGCGGCGGAGAAGAGGGATCGGGTGGTGGCGAGAGTGCAAGGCGCGTAAACTTGGTGTGGTACTGGTGTCGGTGCCGGGGGTTTTGGGGTTCGGTAAATCGCGGCGGTTAAGTTTTTATGGTGGGAGGTTGGTTTGATGAATAACACCAGGGATGTGATTCTTGTGAACAGATGTAACCAAAGTGATGAATTCCGAACTGTTTTGCCAGCAAAGATGTGTGTGCATGTTCTTCTGATCCTGATGCTCGCAGCCGCCGCGGTGCTTGTGGTAGGCGCAGGTGTGGGCGCGGCTGCGACGTGGTATGTAGATGATGACGGCGGCGTAGACTATGACACCATACAGGACGCTGTGGACGTAGCAGGCGCAGGTGATACGATTTATGTGTACGATGGGATATACAAAGAACACGTGGCGATCGCCACATCGATAACGTTAGCAGGGCAGAGCGAAAGCAATGTAAAGATCGATGGTGGCGGAAGCGGTGACTGCATGCAGATAAGTTCTTCAGATGTCATAATAAATGGATTTACAATTACAAACGCCAGCAAATATGGGATTCGTGCGGATTATTCAGATATAGCTATCGAGAATGTCACAATCACTGCTAACGGTGGTAATGGCATCTACTTTGTTCATGGAAAGGGTTTCACGATTAGAGATAGCACGATCGATGGAAATGCTGGTGGAATAATATACTACTATGCAGCTTCTGGTGATGCTATTGTAGAAGATAACATCATCACCAATAATATCGGTTCTGGAGTGCGCATCAGTCTTGCTGAAGGACAGAGTGCCACTGTCAAAAACAACAAAATCGATAACAGTGCTGGCGGTTCCAGTGACGGGATTTATGTTAA
>JAUVWP010000039.1 GCA_030604085.1 Methanosarcinales archaeon
CAAAACCAACGCCGTGGTTTGACTATGAGATCGATGGCGCGAATATCGTGCTGCGGGGTTAGCATACATGATGGAGACCGGAATACCGAAACTGGACGATTACCTGCATGGTGGAGTCCCTATGGGGAAAACGCTTGTGTATTATGCATATCCCGGAGTTGAGGGCACCGTATTCGGGATGCAAAGCTTGTATCATGCCATGTCGAACGGGATGAGTGGCGTTTACGTCGCATCGAGTACCGAGCCACACAGGATCAGGGAACAGTTCAACGAGTTCGGATGGGATGCCGAGGAGTACGGAGATCAGTTCGCCATCATCGATGCGTTCTCCGGATTGATCGGCGCGGATTCGCATGAACGGTATGTCGTGGCTGACCCCGAAGATACCAGGAGTCTGACACAGTGCATCAAGAATGCGATGGAGGACCTGCGTGAACCTGGCGTTATCGTATTCGAATCGCTCTCGACGGTCATGGACCTGTGCGGAGAGTCAGAAACACTCGATGCCCTTGAGGAGTGGAACCAGTATGCGATGCTCTACGACCATGCGATGATATACAATTTTACGGCATGGCCATATTCAGATGACACGTTACTATCCATAAAGGAAGATGTTTTCGACTCTACCATTTCTGTTGGCGGGATTGCGGGCGAAGTTATCTTTGGGCAGTATTTTGGAGTATTGAAGGCGAATTGGACCGATGCGGTCCGGAAATTCATATTATTCAAGGTTTTAAAGCCGGGCGGCGTACGTGCGTACATCCCAAAGATTCTGGTCACAGGACCGTTTGACGCCGGCAAATCCACGTTTGTACATGCGCTCTCGACCAGAGCAGTATCTGTGGATCGGCTCGGCACAACCATAGCGCTCGATCACGGACATGTGGATCACAAAGGATTTGCTGCCGATATCTTCGGAACTCCGGGTCAGGCGCGGTTCGATCCGATCATAAAACTGATCAGCGGAGAGGCGATGGGTGTCTTCCTTGTTCTGGACTCGACCAGATCCGAGGACTTCGCACGCGGCAAGCAGATGCTCGAGATCACCAGATCGTTTGGGCTGCCGGTTGTTATCATTGCAAACAAGCAGGACTGTGATGGCACGCTTACGCTGGAAGATATCAGGGGCAAGCTCGATATGCCTGAGAATATGGTGATCATGCCAGCGGTCGCAACCACTGGTGAGGGGGTATTTGAGGCGTTCGAGACGTTGATCGATATGGTTATGGAGGTGGGGTAAAATGTCGGCATCATCGACATCAGAAATGCTTGGGAAAGTACTCGCGGATCTCGGGAAGATTGGCGATGTTGAGGCGAGCGCGGTGGCAACGAGGGACGGTCTTCTCATGAACGCGGATATGCACAACATGGGAGATCCGGAGACGTTTGTTGCGATGTCAGCAACGATGCTCGGTGCAGCAGAGACCGCGGCAACCGAACTCGACAAGGGCATACCGAACCGTGTGATCGTGGAATCCGACGACGGGAAGTTGATATGCATGGGCGCAGGTCCAAAGGCGTTCCTTGTGGTGATGACAGCACCGGAAGCAGGACTTGGACTAGTTCTTGTTGAGATGGCGAAAGCCACAGAGAAGATCGGGAAATTGATATGAATAAAGACGTGAAACCATTGACC
Organism: Methanosarcinales archaeon; assembly: GCA_030604085.1. Classification (GTDB taxonomy): domain Archaea; phylum Halobacteriota; class Methanosarcinia; order Methanosarcinales; family Methanogasteraceae; genus Methanogaster_A. Next base: position 1,637 of record JAUVWP010000039.1, read on the forward strand.
ATGAAACCGCTCATCAACATCGGGAAAAGTGGGGTTACAGACCAGGTCGTAAGCGAGATCAAGGAGCAGATGAAGGGGAAGAATGAGATCAAGATAAGGATCCTCCGGAATGCTCCGGCAAGCGCGACCGAGACTGCCAGCGAGGTTGCATCGAGAACCGGATTTAATGTCGAGGATGTACGCGGACGTACCGCTATACTCTCGCGATGATGCAATCAGTGCACCGCTTCCTTGTGCAGTACTGTTTTCCGTACGCAACTATCAGTGCATGAAACTCCTGGTAGAGATGCGTGTCCCGTGGTAGCGAGTCCTCGAAATGTTTTTGCAGCGTCTCGTATCCGCCTGTAACTCCGAGGCACCCGCAGATCCTTTTTGTGTACACATCGATCACAAAGATTGGTTTGTGCGCAGCATACAGGATGATGCTGTCAGCGGTCTCGGGCCCGACCCCTTTCAGCGAGAGAAGTTCCCTTCTGAGTTCATTGACCGGCATTCCAAGGATTCCGGTTATCCCGTTATGATCGAAATGCTGCGATAACAACTGCAACCGCTCTGCCTTCTGCCTGTAAAATCCGGTACACCGGATGCACTCCTCGATTGTGCCCTGATCAGCATCTACAATAGCTTCTGGTGTCAGCAGTGACCGATCCTTCAGGTTCGCAATCGCTTGTTCAACACTCTCCCACCTGGTCTGCTGGGTCAGCAGCGCGCCCACGATCACCTCGAACTCGGTTTCCGCGGGCCACCAGTACTGGGGTCCGAATTTTGCGAGCAGGAGGTGGTATAGATCGAGCATTTTGTCCGGCATTCTATCGTTGATTCTGGTGTCAGTATCAGATAAAAATCTTTTTCCAGCGTTACAAAATCATCCCGAACCGTGCCAAGTTGTTTTCCGGTCTTCGAATATCTGAAGAAGTGTAAGTTGGAACTAGAGCACCGCGCGAGTCGCTATCCCGGTTTACATTCCGGAAACGACAGAAACCACATCCACCGGATTCCTGAGCACCTCGATTCCCTCCAGCTCTGCAAGCTCTGCCGTGTTTCGCATATCAACATCCCGCACCTTGAGTTCAGCGTATCCGCCGCGGATTGCGCCGTGCGGACAGGCAGGAGCGCACACGCCACAGCCATCACACTTCAAGAGATCGATCTGTGAATCGATAGCACCATTGGGGCACACAACCTTTGGGGTGCAGATATCGCAGTGGTGCCCGGCGCATACCTCGCGGTCGATCGTGTACGGCATCTTCGACCGGATCGTGCCCTCGATGTCCACAGGCACGATATAGACCGGAACGTTCCCTTTTACCGCCTGCGCAACCGCATTCGTTGGCAGCGAGTCTGCTATGCCGTGCACGATCTTTGCAACGGTGTTTGAGGTCGCTGGCGTGACAAAGAGGGCATCGTACTTATTCAAGAGAAATCTGCCAACCTTTGGAGAACTCCTGCCCTGCTCGCTCTCTAAAAAAACCTCTTCGAGATAATCCCCGCCCGCGATAGTCTTCAGTCGATCGAAAAGCCCGTACATCCGCAGAACCTCTTCTGCCGATTGCGATGCAAAGATGGTGATCCTGATCTCCGGGTTCTCCTCTTTCACTCTTTTAAACGCATCAAAGCTCTCTATCAGGTGGTGTCCGGCACCAGTGATCGCCCACGCAAGATTCGGATGCAGATACATGATAATGGTTATGCTTTGCGGCATTTAATGATTTACCGTGCGATTGCGTCACGAATCGATATTTAAGTTAAAACATACAAGATATAACCGGGGTAGATAGGATTCTGCCGCAGACCCCGGAGCCACACACCATGCCAGAAAAAATCCTTTCGCCGGAAAAAACAGAGAAAGAGAGGATATCCGAGTTACAGATCCGACCGAAGACGTTTGATGAGTTTGTGGGGCAGACCGGACTGAAAGAGCAGTTGCAGATCTTTATAACGGCTGCGAAACAGCGTGATGAACCTCTCGACCACATCCTATTCTCAGGACCTCCTGGACTGGGGAAGACGACGCTTGCGCATATCGTCGCTTCCGAACTCGGAGTTGCGATTCGAGCGACGACAGGACCGGTTCTGGAGCGACCCGGCGATCTTGCCGCAATTCTCACGAATCTAAGCGCGAAGGATGTGTTATTTATCGATGAAATACACCGCTTAAACCAGATCGTGGAAGAGACCCTGTATTCTGCGATGGAGGACTTTGCGATCGATGTGATGATCGGCGAGGGCGCAAGTGCACGCTCTGTCCGCCTGAACCTCTCGCCATTCACGCTCATCGGCGCAACTACGCGAACAGGGCTTATCAGTTCGCCTCTCAGGGATCGTTTCGGTGTCGTCAACCGGCTGAACTTCTATCCGCCTGATACGCTGACAGAGATCGTTCTCAGGTCTTGCAGGGTGTTTGGAATCGAGATCGAGCAGAACGGCGCGAGAGAGATTGCGAACCGGTCGAGAGGTACTCCGCGGATTGCGAACCGGATTCTCCGCCGTGTTCGCGATTATGCGCAGGTGATGGCAGATGGCGTGATCACGCATGACGTCGTCGATTCCGCACTCTCGATGCTCAAGATCGATGAGAAGGGGCTGGATGAGCTTGACCGGACGATTCTTGCCATGATCATCGATGATTTCGATTGCGGACCTGTCGGCGTCAAGAATATCGCAATCGCTGTTGGTGAGGAGGTGCGGACGATAGAGGACGTTGTGGAGCCGTATCTGATACAGATCGGGTTTGTCAAGCGGACGCCGCAGGGAAGGGTCGCGACTTTGGCTGCGGTAGCGCATCTGCATGAGCACGAGTCCGCGCCGTCCACGATCCAGACACGCGTAACGTGACAGCCCCATCCATCACAATGCTTAAATGATGCTCTCGCAAAACTGATTACCAATGGCAAAGACAATCACTGAAAAATACTGCACATTATGCGGTGCACATCTGGTTGATCCCGGGTACATCCGGTTCCAGTGCCCGACCTGTGAAACGATCCTCGGCAGATGCAATTCCTGCCGGAAGCAGAGCAATCCGTACACCTGCCCGAAATGTGGATTTACAGGGCCTTGAGATGAGAAAATGGGTGAAGTAGTAGCAGTAATCAAGATCATGCCAAATGGCGTGGATGTCGACCTCGAAAAACTGAAAGAGAATCTCGCAGCCGTGGTACCAGCAGGAATCGAACTCAATGGGATCGCTGAAGAGCCGATCGCATTCGGGCTTGTTGCATTGATGGCAACCGTTGTTGTCGGTGATGTCGAGGGCGGAACTGACTCGGTCGAGAATGCGTTTGCAGAGGTTCCGGATGTCGAGAGCGTGCAGGTAGCAGAGATCGGCAGACTGTTGTGATTGTTATTTGAGGATTATGGGCTCGTAGATCAGGGGTAGATCGTTACGTTCGCAACGTAAAGGCCGCGGGTTCAATTCCCGCCGAGTCCATGCCCCTATTCAAGGTTACAGGCAGCATACGATCGCGCAGGACAATTGCGCCGTAAGCCCTGACAAGATTGGTTAGAGGTGTGGTTGCAGGTCTCAACCTAGTATCTTCATCGCGCGCCAGGTTGTATGGCTCTCTGATAGAACCACAAGTTGTCAGATCAGTTTCTCCCCCGGCAATCTGTGCACCACTCCCTGATCGCATGGAAGAATTGCAAGTGAAAGGCGGAGGCGCGTTGGTGAAAGAGACGTGCCGATACTGATCGGTGCGTTCTATCTTCTGTAACATCTGCAATCTATGCATGACGCCGCGGTTCACGATCTTTTCTGATACTACCTGCAAACGCTATGCAGAGAACAGCGATAACGCAAATCCCGGCAATCTCTGACACGAAGACGTAGGAGGGCGAAGTGCAACGAGCGAACCTCATATCAGCTATTAGGCAAGGGTGAGCGAAGTACGAGCGAAAGTGCAAAGCCCCCTTGAGTTTTAAAAATTACTTTTCTAAAAACAATTTATATACATCTTCTGACAATTGGAATCCAGTTGGACCATCGCCCATGCTGCCATCAATGAACTCAATAATACCTCTTGCTACTAAAGAATCTAAACCGTGTTCATCTACTTCAACTTTACCTTTTCTGAGATCTGATAAAGTTAAAAAACATGACCCATTGGAGATAAAAACATTTATAACATCTCTTTCTGTTTGTGAATAAGATTTTAGATTAATCTTTCTTTCGTTTGTCTTTGATATTTTGTTAATAATAACCTTAGAAATAACTTTCGTTAGAGAGAAGGTTCCTACAAATAGTATCAATGATAGATACGGATCATTGGTAGACAAATAGACAAACAGTGCTACTACTGATCCTACAAAAATAGATACATTTGTAGGGATATCTTTTTCAACATAGATTTTTTCTAAAATCTTATTCATGCACATCCCTCTGGGTGACTATTGACCCCCCGTATCCGTCAGTTCCACCTTCAAGATATAAATACTTTGCCATAGAGTGGGGCTGTAAAGTTATTGGGTGCTGGCGTTGTTTCGGCACTGTTGTTAATTCGAGTCTCGCGTCCACTGCTTCGGGTTTGAATGTCTGGAAAAATCAGAGTTATTAGCGTAACATCCAATAAATCGACAGCCCCTATCTGGACGCTCTGCCCCTACCATGTCTCAGTGGCGTGGCACAGCCCCAACAAGATCCCTGATCGCAGGCACATCGACATACATCCCAATAAGTTCTGCGAACTTCCTGATCCCTTCTTCCCTGTCTACGATCTCAAACGACACGCCCCCCATCGAGATTCCTTTCTTCCTGTAGAGATATCCGAGCAGCGCGCTTCGCACGTTCTCATTCTCGAATAAGCCGTGCAGATACGTGCCGAAGACGAGCCCGGATTCGTCGATGCACCCGTCATCCCCGAAGACCGGGCGGCAGGATACGGTGTCGCCGGTGTGGATCTCATAACCTGAGACCGCTTCGCCGCGGATGCTCCCGATGATCCGACCGCCCGCTGTTACCTGTTTTGTGACCTGCCGGGTCTGCTTCTCGTACCGCTCGAATGTCGTTGCCACATCGAGAAGTCCCATTCCGGAGATCTCGGCAACGCTGCCTTTAAACCCGCTGTCGATGATCGTCCGCCCGAGTATCTGGTATCCGCCGCATATCCCGATGACCGGAACCGACCGCATCTTCGCCATATCGATGATCCGTTTGTCCATTCCGTGCTCCCGCATCTCCACAAGGTCGGCGGTCGTGTTCTTCGTCCCTGGAATGATGATCAGGTCAGGATTCCCGAGATCCGAATCAAGCGGGATGTACCTGACATTTGCAAACGCTTCGAGCGGCTCAAAGTCCGTGAAATTCGAGATACGGGGGAGGCGTATGACCGCGATATCGACAGGACGCTCCATGGGTTTCTTATCCGCTATGGATACCGAATCCTCCGAAGGAATCGCGATATCCGCATAAGGCACGACACCGAAGACTGGCAGTCCTGTGATCTCCTCGAGTTGCAAGATTCCGGGTTTCAGGATCTCATAATCGCCTCGAAACTTGTTGATGATAAATCCCCTGACAAGGGCTCTGATGTCGTCCGGCAGCAGCGCCATTGTTCCGTACAGGCTCGCAAAGACGCCGCCGCGCTCGATGTCGCCTACCAGTATGATCTCCGGTTTTATCGATCTGGCGCATCCGATGTTCACGATGTCCCTCTCGTACAGGTTGATCTCAGCCGCGCCTCCCGCGCCCTCGATCACGATGAGGTCGTAGACCTCGCCAAGCCGCGCAAGCGCGCCGTCAACGACCCCCGAGATCTCTTCGATCGACTCATAATAGTCGCCTGCTGCCCGATCATACGCGGGTCTGCCGAGGATGATCACCTGTGAGAGCCGGTCGCCCTTCGGCTTTAAGAGAACCGGGTTCATATCCACTGTCGGCTCAATTCCGGCAGCCCACGCCTGTATCGCCTGCGCAATCCCGATCTCGCCGCCATCCTTCGTGATCCATGAGTTAAGACTCATGTTCTGCGCTTTAAACGGCGCGGTCGGTCTGGTCTTTGAGAATATGTAGCAGAATGCGGCGGCTAATACGCTCTTTCCGACATGAGATGCGGTTCCGAGGATCATCAGGTGTTTTGGCATTTGGTTGTAGTTATTTCGGTGATGACTTATAAAAATAGTCGTGTGCATCGGGCAATGCCATACAGGATGTCAGCAGGATGTCATGGGCGCATGTGTCCGGGTGCCGAACTTGCATAAGTGGGTCGCGGATTGATGAGATCGTTGGTCGAATTATAGGGTCCCGAAACTCCATCCACGAATAATATTTTAACCAGCAGAGCGCAAATCTGATTGGCGAGAGGCATGACAAAGAAAAAGAAGACTCCTGAAGACAATGTAAATGTGTTTACGCCGGATGTTGATAAAAATATCAAAAAAGGCAGTGCTGCAATCGCAAAGATCCTGAAAAGCGATCCGGAAGGGAGATACATCCAGGATCTGATCGAGTGCCATTTAAGCGATGTCGGCTACGATACACACGATGACCTCATAACGGCTCTTGCTCTGGCATTTGGCGAGGATATCGGGCAAACCATAACGTTTCCGCTGTTCGCCAATGATCCAATTGTGCTTGTAGAGTATGAGCGGCTGAAGGTTCCTGAGCGGGTCATCACGTTCCTCCGCTATCTTGTCGCGCTCTATGGTGCGAAAGCAGAACATGCAGCGATGCGCATGAGACATCCGGAGGGGCTTGAGCACACCAGATTTGCCATCAATTGCGATTCGGAGGGCAGGGTATGCGACATTACAATGAAACTTGTCAATGTGAGTGGCGATTTAATCACCATCACCGACGAACCAGAGGGATATCTGTTCCTGGTCTACCAGATGCTTGAGCAGTTGTCGAGCATCGAATCTTCGGATGCGGATTCTGGTACGGAGATCACCGATGCGTTTGAGAAGATAGAGGCGAAACTTAAGAACAGTATCAAGAACCGGATCAAGGATTGCGTCAGTGAATATGCCGATAGATGAATACCTGCTCTCGGGAAGCATCCTCTGCGGCGAGGATTTTGATGTGGTCGAGGGCTACATCTGCATCAGGGATGGCATGATAGCTGAGATCTGCGAGGAGCCGGGGCGTGTGGATGCGCTGGCGCACGGCATCATCCTGCCTGCTTTTGTGAATGCGCACACCCATCTCGGGGATTCCGTGCTCAAGGATCCTGAGATCACGGATATCGCCAGTCTGGTGCGCCCGCCGGATGGATTGAAGCACCGTGTGCTGAGGGCGACCAGCACGCACGATCTCGTGCACGCGATGCGGGCGAGCATCTGCGACATGACCGCGACAGGCACCTGTGCATTTGCCGATTTCAGAGAAGGGGGACTTTTGGGCGTGCTTGCGCTGATGCGTGCGATCGAGGCCGCATCGACTTCTGGATGCGCTGGCGCTGTGGATGCCGTGATTCTTGGCAGACCCGGTGAGGGCAAGGGCAATGGCGAGGATGGGTATGATGGCGTGGACGAGATCGATTCGATCCTCGAACTGGCTGGCGGTATCGGGATCAGCAGCACCAACGATTACGAGAGTGGGGTTGCGGCAGCGATTGCCGGGCGGACACGGAGGCAGGGAGGAGTCTTTGCGATCCACGCAGGAGAACCCGATTCCACCGATATCAGGGATGCGCTCGAGTTAAACCCCAATCTCCTGATACACCTCACACACGCGTCCCGTGAGGACCTGCGCGGGGTTGCCGAAGAGAATATCCCGGTTGTGGTCTGCATCCGGTCAAATCTCGTGACACGGATCGGCATTCCGCCTGTTAAGGAGATGCTTGCCGCGGGGTTGCTGGTTGCTGCCGGCACCGATAATGTGATGTTTAATTCGGTTGATATCTTTTCTGAGATGAGGTTTCTCTCGTCGCTCTGCCAGATCGATGAAGGGCAGGTGCTCAGGATCTGTACCCGTGCAGGTGCGCTTGCACTCGGTCTTGACTGCGGGGTCATCGAGTCAGGGATGGATGCGAGGGTTACGGTGCTTAATAAGGATTCGTACAATCTAACGGGCGCAAAGAATATCCTCAGAAGCGTTGTCAGGCGTGCAAGGGCAGCGGATATCGTCTTCTGTTCTGGCGATACTGGTGTAGGTACTGGTGCTCGAATGCGATAAGCCACGGCAAATCAGGATCTTGCCCTGTATGGCGACTATCTGAAGATCGTGACACCGTTCACAACCGCTTCGGAAGACTCCTCTCATGAAGTTTTATCGCAATCACCATGAAGACTATCAGAAACACCAGGAGCGCTCCGATATCCACCATGACCGGATAGTGGCAAGCGCCCTGGAAGGAGTACCTGCACAGCTCGGTTATATATGTCAGTGGCGATAGCGATGCCAGCGCCTGTCCCCACGATGGTAGTTCCTGCACCGGGATGAATATGCCGCTTATGAAGACCAGCGGGAATTTCACCATCGTAGATAGCATCATCACTGTGGATGTCATGCTGGTCGGCGTGGACGAGAATATAAGCCCCATCGCCGAGAAGCAGAATGCAGCCAGCACGATGCCCAGAGCAAGGATGAACGGATGCACGATCGTAACCCCAAGCGCCATCCCGAGCAGTATCGGGACGAGAGAGATCACGATTCCGAAGAGGACGGATGCCAGCATATCCCCAAAAAGAATCGTTGTGACAGAGATCGGGGCTGCTGCAAGCCGTTCTAAGTTTCTGGTCTGGGTCTCGGTCGGCGCAATCACAGGGGTGACCGAAGTCGAGGTGAAGAATATCGTCATACCAAGCAGCCCGGCGATGAGGAAATCGACAGGAAGGTCTCGCCCTATCATAAACGCCAGAAAGAGGAATGCCGGGGAGAGGATACCGAATATGATCACTGGTCCCTTCAGGTAGTAGATCCTGACATCTTTCTTGGCGATCGCGTACGCACGTCTTATCTGATCTATCATTTTATTCCTCCTCGGTCAGTTTCACAAAGACGTCCTCGAGCGTTGGCGTCAGCGTGTTCAGTGTCACGATCTCCCTATCGTTCGATCTGGAATAATCCACCAGACCGCGTATCGCCCTGTCTGGCTCTTCCGTATACAGTTGTATCTTGTCCCCGCTCGTCCGGACACGGGTGATGCCTGACATGGCACTGAGATCAGATACGTCCACAGGCGCGGTGAAACTGACCTCCACATACTGTAGCCCCCCTATCCTCATCTTGAGTTTCTCGGGAGCATCGATGGCTGCAATCCTTCCGTGATTGATGATCGCAATCCTGTTGCAGAGTTGACTCGCCTCATCCATGTAGTGGGTGGTTAAGAAAATCGTCTTGCCGGTGTCGCGGAGTTCCCGCACCATCTCCTTTATCAGCCGTGCGCTCCGGACATCCAGACCAGACGTCGGCTCATCGAGAAAGAGTATCTCAGGGTCGTTCATGAGCGACATGGCTGTGATCAGTTTCTGCTTCATCCCCTTTGAAAACGTCTTCACCGCATGATCCTTCCTGTCGTACAGGTCAAACTTCGTCAGGAGTTCTTCTGCCCTCGATACTGCAACTCTTTTCGGTACGCCATACAATTCTGCCATGAACTGCAGGTTATTCCATGCAGAGAGTTCGGTGTATGCGTTTGAGAGCTCAGGAACGACTCCCATCGTCTCTTTGGCTCTGATCGGATCCCGTCCGAGGTCAAAACCCATGACACTGACGCTGCCGGAACTCGGTTTTATTACGCCTGTGAGCATCCGCACCGTTGTAGTCTTGCCAGCACCATTCGGTCCTAAAAATCCAAATACTTCGCCTTCTTCCACCTCAAAGTTGATATGATCCACTGCTGTGAGTCCATTGTAATGTTTCGTCAGTTCTTTGACCTCAATCACGTTTTTCACAAGTCTGCACCCCCATTTTCCAGTAAATCGATGACTATCTTCCTCGTCTTCAGTTTCCACACCTTTTCGGGCGCACCTCCGCCCTTCTCCCGGTACTCGGAGACCTCGATGATGCCTGCACGGTTCAACTCCGAGAGGTGGTAGTACAGCCCGGAAGGCGTAAGCCCAGCGCCGCGTTCTGCTAAAAATCCGTAGATCTCCTTTGTGCTCCGGCTGCCGTCCCCGATGAAGTCGATGATCGTCCAGCGGGTCGGGCAGTGGAGCGCTCTGATGTATGTTCTGAGTTCTTGCAGGCGTGGGGAACAATTACACATTATATCACCTGAATATTACAGTATTTTACTGTGATATTGTGGTGGTTGTTTAAAAGGTTTGCTGTATCATGGGGCTGTCAATTTCTGGCGTTTGTAGCCCCGCTACTACGAAATGTTTTTATAAAACGAGTTCTGACGTACACCGCATGGAGCATAGGGAACTCCGCCATGATCGACACACGGTTTCACTTCTGACTGACCATATAGTCTTCTCGCCGAAGTGCCGAGGGAAGATTCTGGTCGAGAAGACGATCGCGCTTGCAGTAGAGGGGATTATTCGTAAGATATGCAAAGAGATGAAAATTGAGATCATTGACATGGCGGTGAAGAATCAGGAGAAAACGAATGCGAAAACGCTATGCACAGGCTTTGGACTTAAGTCAGGGGTTTAGTGACTTTTATTCAAAGTCAAATTAAACAGAAAGGAGGAAAACATGGCAAAGGCAAATAATGCCACTGTAGGGACATATCTTGTGAAACGTTTGGAGCAAGCAGGCATCAGGCATATTTTCGGCGTACCAGGTGATTATGTTCTGAATTTCTTTGATATTCTGGAGGAAAGTAATTTAAAAGTGGTTTGCAATTGCAACGAACTGAACGCAGGTTATGCAGCCGATGCGTATGCCCGATTAAACGGTGTCAGCGGTGTATGCGTTACCTATGGTGTGGGAGGGTTAAGCCTATTGAATGCAGTTGCCGGGGCTTTTGCGGAAAGGTTGCCACTCATAGTAATAAGCGGAGGACCTAATATCTCCGAACGGTCTCATCATCATTTGCTTCATCATACTATTGGAGATATGAATCTCCAATACAACATTTACGAAAAGATAACAGTTGCCTCAGTCATTTTGACAAATCCTCGCCAAGCACCCCGGCAGATTGACGAAACAATCGAAGCATGCTTGCGATTCAAACGCCCGGTATATATTGAGATCCCAACGGATATTGTTTCTATACCGTGCCAAGAACCCGGTCCATTCGTGGCAGATACAGATATTCCAAGCGATAAAGAGGCTATTGATGAAGCAGTTTCGGAAGCGGTTGAGTTGCTTGAAGCGGCAAATGACCCGGTCATTTTGGTAGGTATAGAAGCTCATCGATTCAGGATTCAAAATGAATTACAGGATTTGGTCGATCACAGTGGCTACCCATTTGCGTCAACCCTGTTAGGTAAAATTGTGATCCCCGAGGAGCATCCACAGTTTATCGGTGTTTATGGTGGATATTCTAGCTGGGAAGACGTGCACAAGGTTATTGAAAAATCGGATATGATATTGTGCCTGGGAACACTTATGACCGACATCGAGGTAGGGGGAGTTAATGCATTGTTTGAGCCTGGCAGGATGATAGTCGCCAATTCAGACAAGGTTCACATCAAAAACCACGTTTATAATCAGATCTGCCTTATAGATTTTATAATTGCGCTTAAAGACAGACTTAAGAAAGGCAAGGCGATTAAGGTTGATGTTTCTTACCCGTCCATCGCGCTTAAAGAGCGTTATACTCCAGTACCTGAACAAAAAATTACCCTGAAGCGTTTTTACCATAGAATAAACAATTTTATAGATAGCGGTACGGTTCTCATCGCTGATGCCGGGGATTCTACTTTTAATGTGGCAAATCTTTTTTGCCGCAAGGGAGTACAATGTATCATTCAGGCGTTTTATCTTTCCATCGGTTATTCAATACCGGCTACACTTGGCGCGAAGCTTGCTGAGCCCGGATTAAGACCAATTACAATTGTCGGTGACGGAGCGTTCCAGATGACGGCACAGGAAGTTTCCACTCTCGTTCGTGAGAATTTAAACCCCATCATATTTCTTATGAATAACGATGGTTATACTATAGAGCGTGTTATGCAAGATGGCGCGTTTAATGACCTTCATATGTGGAAGTATTCCGAATTGCCGTCGATCTTCAACGGGGGCTGGGGTTGTGCCGTAAAGACTGAGCGCGATCTTGAGGAGGCTTTGCAAAATGCTCTTGAGCGCAATAATGAACTTGCTTTAATCGAGATACAGATAGATAGGTGGGATTGTTCCGATAATCTCAGGGAACTAGGAGCCATATATAAGCAGAAATGAAAGTTCAGGCAGTCAGATGGGGTACACTTAACTTGACTTTTTTTAGGATTTTCCGGTTTCGAAAATAAATTGACACCCTCTTCGTTTCGAAATGACTATAATCCCTGGCGCAGAGAATCCATTGATCCATAATGCAGCACCCATCCGAACTTGCGCGATGTAACCTCTGCGAATGGAGGTGCGGGGTAAACCGGCTCGAAGGTGAGCGTGGCGTATGCAGGGCAGGGATGCACCCCGGAATCGCGTACACGATGCGATCAGAGACGCTTTCCAGTTACTCAGTCACCATGCTCGGATGCAATTTTAGGTGTATATACTGTAACGCATACCGGATATCGCAGTATCCTGATGCGCAATGGTTCTACCGGGATTATGTGGAGCCAGCAGTGCTTGCAGACGAAACGATATCCAGAATGGCGCCAGACACCGACAAGATCAGTTTCACAGGCGGCGAGCCAACGATCCATCTCCCATATATCGAGGAGGTGGTGCAGGCGATACGGGAGAATGGCACAGAGATCGGTGTAGGGATTGCGACCAATGGTTTCTGCACACCAGAGACACTGAAGAGGGTGATCGATATAGCCACATCGATCTCTTTTGAGATCAAGGCTTATGACGACGATGTTCACCGGATGCTGACCGGCGCACCATCCGCGCCAGTGCTCCGGAATGCAAAAGTCCTTGCTACAACTGCCAGGGAGAGCATCCGTGTATTCAGGACAGTGGTGATACCGGGCATAACCGATCGTCAGGTGCTAAAGATAGCGGCATTTATCGCAGAGATCGATCCGACGATACCGTACCGATTGATCGGGTTTCGACCGAACTTCATACTGTATTACCACCCCGGACCCGGCATGGCTCTGATGAACGATCTGACTGAACGATATAAGGATATCGGTCTCACTGATGTGGCATGGTCCGGGTACTACCCAACCGAGATGCCGGGAGGCGGCGAGACAGAGATTGCCATGCAGTATCTCAGGCGTGCTGGCTGCCATAAATATCCAAGATCGTGCGGGGAATGCGAACTCAAGGATCGGTGTCCTGCATGTCTGCTCGAACCGTGGAGATGAATCGGGCGGTCACGGGGATCTCGCGGCTTGCGATGCTCGGCGAGTATCGGATAATAATGTTGCACTTGCAGAGACGGATAAAGAAAAAAGAAAAAAAGAGGGAGGGGATTTAAGCAAATGTTGATTCGTTTACCTCATCCATAGCATCGATATCGTCAAGCCCTCCGAGCAGATCCTCAAGTTCCGCAAGATCGCTCTCGAAACTATCCATCTCGTCCTCGGTGAGTTCATCGGCGTCGGTTGCCGCTCCCGCTGGCGTCTGCGGCGTCTCTGGTACGGATTCCTGCCCTCCGTCCTGCGAGCTATCGATGCAGCCTGAGCCGTTTATGAGCACCAGCCCCACAAGGATGAGTGAGATTACGTATCTGGCGTTCATGATTCGACCCCGCTGTCATCAGTTCCGGATTCGGTTTCGGTTTCATTGCCCGATGTATCGGCATCTCCACCCCCAACCTCATCAGCTCCTGAATCCGACTCATTTGCCGGATCATCTGCCGATTCGTTTACCGTCTCGTCTGCTGCCGCTTCGTCTTCCGCTTCATCTGCTGATTCGTCGCCTGTATACTCAGCCTCTTCGGAAACTATTGCTTCTATACCGAGCTCGTATCCATCACGCTGCTCCTGCCAGTCACCTGACGAAATCAAGCCATCATCGGATCCGCGCACCTGATATTTACCATCGCCGACGAGAATCGCCCGTCCGGTTCCGGTCACGGTCAGATAGATTTCTGATCCAACCAGCGCCACTGAAACGTCACTGCCAGTAATATCTGCGGTGCCATCGAACCCGTGGTATATCGTCCATCTGCCTGTTTGATCCTCCGCGCCATTTCCTGTGACTGTGATGTTCCCGTTGCCTGCACGGTCATATACCATCAGCGTACCATGGTCACAAGAAAGCGCGAGATCGAGCGAGCCGTGGATCCATGCAGTCCCTGATCCACTGGCTTTGAGCGTGCCGGTTCCGTTTAACATCACAGCGCCGTCCCTGTAACCTTCCAGTGCTCGTAACTCCTTAAATATCTCCCTGAGGATGTGATTCGCCTCTCCGATACAGCGGTTGGTATTTTGGATATGCTGCCGCACCGCACTGGGACTTAGCTCATCATCTGATACTGCAATCTTTGCACGTTCGTAGTTATCCTCGACACAAACGAGTTTCTCATTAAAAGCGTTCAGATTCTGTCTCAGATTCGTGGTATCGACGTCATCGTCCTCAAGTTCGCTGATCTTCACATCCAGCCGGTCAGAGATGTCGCCCGCCTTATCGATATACGCCTCAGTCCGCACAGCGATCATGTACTTCGCGTAATGCAGAATCTCCCTGCGAATCGATCCCCATTCTTGATTGATCGCCCGCGCGACCGACCTGAGGTCTGCCTCGGTATCAGTACTCCCTACCTCTGACTTGTATCCTTCGAGCCGCAGGATGTGGTGGTCAATGTTCTCAGACACGCCCTCTGGCACCAGGATGTTCTGCTCCTCGGCAAACTCGATCTGTTCATGCAGGAGCTCAAGTCTCTCGATCATCAGGTCGAGCATCTGCAGAAGATGGTCCTTTGCAGCGTCCATGAGCATCTGCCGGTTTTCAGGAGTCCTATCGTTCCGGTATGCATCTCGCGCTCTATATAACCCGCTGGAATCGACATTTAGACCATTTCCGCTAGCTCCCTTGATCGCTTGCGCAGTGGCAGCCATACCCAGTCCGGCAGATCCGTTACTGACGTTCGCAGCCCGTGCCTGCCCTATAGTTTTGTTTACTTGCGCATCGTATGCACGCAGTCCGTCGTTGTTGCCTGCCGCGGCAATGCACGGAATGTACATGCATGTTAGCAGCAGCGAAACGACGAACAGTGTTGTTATTTTTTTCATGTTCTTTACCTCTGGTTGTGTTCTGTTTCGGTTATTGTTCTTTCAGGCAGTTCTGCCCAAGTCCCACTGGAATCAGTTATGAGATAAGCATACTTTCGGTTTTTAGATTTTTTAACGCTTTATCATGCTTTATAATCCTTTATCAATCGCTGTAATTCAACTTAACTCTTTATGATCGGTTCTTCGATGCCACTGGTGTGCGCGATGTGGGGATGTGTGAGAACGCGTGCATATTTTAACCAGCATCTTTAAATTATTTCAGGACAGAATATCGTTCCAAGATCAGGGATGAAGATGCTCATGAGATTGCTATTTGCCGCATCGATCTGTCTGCTCATCGCGTGTACAGCATCTGCCATGCCGCCATCTGTGGATCACACCGATAACTACACTGTAATTCTCACGTACGGGCAGACCCCGTATCAGATCGGGTATCGCGCTTCCGGAAACGTCACTGCATGGAACTGGTGGGACACTGATGAAGGCATGCAGCAGCAGAACCTGATACTTGCAATGGTGCTTAATAAGACCGCGCACCCAGTCGGTGGACTGTCCCCGCCCAGTTTCAGTCTCTCGCAAACACAGTTTCGCGTGGGGCTGAATACATACTCATGGAAGGCGGACAACGACGGAACCGGCAATTACAGCAACAACATGGATATCTGGC
>JAUVWP010000179.1 GCA_030604085.1 Methanosarcinales archaeon
GGGATGTGTAAGTATAAATGCTTGGATGGTATTATTTCACAAAAATAATGAGTAGGTCAACAAGTGGCTTAACCGATGACCGATGAACCGAACTCACGATAGCGGAAAAGATCGGGTCTTTGGTATCTCGCGTTGCGGTGACCAAAACCCCGGAGTCCCTGTGGGGGAAGTTATAAGTAATCCCCGACACCCAAGTGGTACACAAACCGAAAGGAGGCAAAACCATGTGCAGTGTTGGCGATGTTACCAATGTTGATGTGAGCAGGCTTACTCCGGATGAGTATGAATGCCTGGATTGTAACAACAAATTCAAAGGGATCGGAAGACGCGTGACGTGCCCTTTATGTAGATCGAGCAATGTCAAAAAGCTCAGCTGATCTTGACAGGACGATCGCGATCGATTTCGATGAGATTCTCTATCTCTGCGGCAGGGACAGCGTGATCGGCATCGTGAAAGCGGGTGCTGGTTCGTGGTTCATCGAAACCGAGGATGATGAGATCGTGCTGTTCACAGAAGAGGACGATCTCTTCGTTGCATCCGGATTTGGCACGGATGAGCGGATGATCGAAGGGGTCAGATGCATGTTGTATCTCGTAAGGGAGATCGGCTCTCCGCTGATCGTTCTTTCGAAGAATCACCCTGCATCCGGCAGGTTGAGGATGGTTGTGTCGGCGGGTCAGGAGACCACCATCGATTGCGACATCAGACCCGGGACGCACCCGGAGCAGGACGTATTGTGCGGAATGGAAGAGTTCGATGGGATGCGGATCACCGGAGTAAAGGACGGTGTGCAACTGCAGAACATCGACCTCAGTAAGATTGATATGCGGAAATCAAGGATGTAGAAATATGGACTCAGATGGCACGAACGGAGATAGTATAAACGGCGATGGCGTCGCAGTCGGCGACACGGTCCGATATGCCGGTACCGGCTCGGTCGGCAAGGTAAAAAGGATCGATGAGCGAGACCACGAACTGTGGGCACGCGTCGATAGCACGGGTCTCTGGTACAAAGCAAGCGCACTCGAAGTTCTTGGAGAAGAGTTTGAACAGAAGGAATGGGATAAGGAACTGACACTCGAGGAACTGAAGAGAATAGAAGCGCGCAAAATGGACAGTATCAGCAATGTTCAGCAGATACTGGAAGTGGAACTGTGCGAGACCGGTGGATGAAACCGGATATCGGAGTCGTTATCCACGGTCCTGAGGTCATCGACTCGGGCGGTGCACGTCACGTACTGGATGTAC
>JAUVWP010000003.1 GCA_030604085.1 Methanosarcinales archaeon
GCCTGCATGTACGTTGGAGCATTGATATTCCTCTTATGGAAGAGATCTCCGGCAATGAGCAGAAATTCTGCATCTGACTGGATCGTATAATCGACAACCCGGTCGAAAGCGCGTGCAAAGTCCTTGAACCGATCGGAAAGACCGTACTGCACATATCCGAGATGGAAATCACTTGCATGCACAAAGTTCATGTTCACTTTATCGAATCCGCGGGCACATTAATATGTCGGCACGGTAGAATATATTTATGGATGTTCTGGGTGCTCAGGTGCCTGTGCCGGTACTGGTGCTGGTTCTCGCTGTCGCGATCGATCTGGTAGCAGGTGAGATGCCATACGCCGCCCACCCCGTGGTCTGGCTCGGCACGCTGATACATCGGATATCAGGATGGTGCGAGCAGACCGATAAGAGGTATCACAGAATCTGCGGACTTGTGCTGGTGCTGATATGCGTATCGTGCGCTGCCGTCACAGGCGTTCTGTTAACCCTTCTGGCAGAGCGGCATAGTCTCATTGGCATCGTCTTGATGGCGTATTTCTTGAAATCGACGTTCTCGATACGGTCGCTTGTTAGTTCTTCAAACCTGATCTACAGGGATCTTTCCGCGAACGATATCGAGAGTGCAAGAAAAGACTTGATCTCGCTCGTAAGCAGGGATGCCGGAGGTCTTGACGAGCCAAAAATCGCATCAGCAGCGATCGAATCGACTGCCGAGAATTATGTGGACAGTATCCTCTCACCGATACTCTATTTTGCAGTCTTTGGGATTCCGGGCGCTCTTGTGTATAAGGCAGTGAACACGCTCGACTCGATGGTCGGATACAGAAACGAGCGGTTCTCTGCGATCGGTTTCGCATCTGCAAAGTTAGACGACATCGCCAACTGGATTCCTGCGAGGTTATCTATTCTCTTCATTCTTCTCCCGTCCTTCCGGTTCAGTCCGGGGTCTGCGTTACGGGTATGTCTGCGTGACCACGCGCTTCCTCCGTCCCCGAACTCCGGATACCCGATGGCGATGGTTGCGGGCGCTCTCGGTTGCAGACTCGAGAAACCCGGGAGTTACGTGCTCGGGCGCGAATATCCGGATCCGTCGCCGCACCACATCCTTCAGGCGAACCGGATCGCCATGCTCGCCTCGTTTCTTCTGATTGCGGTGGTTGTGGTCTGTTACTGGATTGACCAGATCCCCCTGCCCCCACTTCTCTGAAAATGCGGGGGCGCAATAATTATCATCCCTGCCGCCAGAACAACCCATGATGGAGCTACTATTCCTGAACGAAGGCGACGTTACCGAACTGCTCGACATGCCAGGAGCGCTCAGCGTGGTTGAGGCGGCATTTCTGGAGCACGGCATGGGCAGGACGCAAATGCCTCCGAAGTCGTACCTGTACTTCCCAACAGGTGACCTCCGCACAATGCCAGCATACCTTGAGACGGCAGGGATCGCAGGCGTCAAGATCGTCAATGTGCACCCTGGCAACCCGGAGGCTGGACTACCTACGGTGATGGCGGTCTTCATGCTGAACTCGATAGAGACCGGGGCATCGCTTGCCGTGATGGGCGGCACGTACCTGACAGATATGCGAACTGGTGCTGCGGGAGGCGTGGCTGCGGACCGCCTCGCACGAACTGACGCCGCGGTGGTCGGCATGGTCGGTGTCGGGCGGCAGGCGCGAACCCAGTTGCGTGCGATCTGCGAGGTCAGGAGCATCGAGACCGTCAAAGTCGTTGACCGCTCGGATGCGTCCTGCAAACGGTTCAGGGACGGCATGAAGAATCTCGGCTGCGAGATCACGGTGATGGATGGCATCCGGCAGGTCTGCGACTGCGATATACTGGTCACGACAACGCCGGTCAGGGAGCCGATCGTGGCGGACGACTGGATACTGGACGGCACGCACATCAACGCCATCGGCGCTGATGCAGCAGGCAAGGAGGAACTCGATCCGGAGATCCTCAGGCGGTCCAGAATCGTGATCGATGATCCTGCGCAGGCATTCCACTCTGGCGAGGTGAATGTCCCGCTAAAACTGGGTATCATATCTGAGGGGGACATCTACGGCACGCTTGGCGAGATCGTCGCAGGGATAAAGCCGGGAAGAACCGATGATGGCGAGATCACGGTCTTCGACTCGACAGGACTTGCCATACAGGACGTCTCGACAGCAAACCACGTCTATCAGCAGGCTGTCCGGAAAGGTATCGGAACACGCTTAAAATTATTCTAATGATGAACGCAGACGTATATGAGATATTCAACTCGGTTCAGGGCGAGGGAACCCGTGTCGGCGTGAGACAGGTCTTTGTCAGGTTCTGCGGCTGCCAGTTGCACTGCGAATACTGCGATACCGGAGCGGCAAGGGTTCCGGCAAAGAGGTGCAGGATTCTCGACAGGTATATCGACAATCCGCTCGGTATGGATGCTGTGATCGACGCCATCGATGATCTGTGGACCCCCGCTACCCGAAGTGTCAGTCTAACAGGGGGAGAGCCGCTGTTGCACTGCGATTTCATAGGAGAACTTGTGAGGGGCGTTTCACGACCGATATATCTTGAGACTAACGCCGGTCTTCCGGATTCTGCCAGAACGATAGCAGATCACATCGATATCGCTGCATGTGATATCAAACTCCCGGAACACAGGGCAACCCGGGATTATGACAGTCTTTTAGATGCTGAATTACAGTCGATCGAGATATTCCATACATCGGGTGCCGAAACTTTTGTCAAAATTATTGTTCTTCCGGAAACAACAGAAAAAAGCATCAGTGGCGCGGTTTTTGGAATCAAAGCCATCGATGATTCGATTCCGCTGGTCATGCAGCCGGTAACTCCTTTGAGTGTTGATCTCTGCCAGTTGCTCGACCTGATGGACTTTGCAGGCGCGCACCTCTCCGATGTCCGCATGATTCCGCAACTGCACCGGATGATCGGAATTCCTTGATGCGCTATCTCCTTATTTGCCGTACAACCGGTTAACCGGCTGCGAGTGGCTGTGCGATAGATTTCTTTTTTTTCACTGGCTGAATGGAAGTAATTCTCTTCCCTGTTTGCGTATTGTAGGTATTTCTCAAAAACCTAACTTTATTAGGGTTAATTATTTGCAAACCTAACTGCCCACATAGATGCACCCAAAAGGAGGTTTAATATGGAAGACACAAGATTTAAGGCAATTAGAAGAACTCTGTCAACAATCGTGCTGATAACGATCCTGCTATCATCGATCGCACCTGCTGTTGCCGGAGCTTACGAGAATGGCGGGGCGGATGAAAAGATCGGAGTCCTCGTCGTAGCACATGGAAGCCCGAGCGAGAGCTGGTGTAGCCATGTGCGGAATGAAACAGATGAGGTGGATCTGCCGTATCAGGTCGAACTCGGGTTCCTCGAGTTTGTACCAAATGAGACGATCAATCTCGCTGTCGAGAGACTCGATGACGCCGGTGTAACAGAGATTATCGCTGTACCGCTCTTTATCTCATCACACAGCAGCCATATCCTGGAGATCGAGTATGTGCTCGGGCTTCGGGAGACGCTTCCACTGACAACTGAGCACGTCGTTGTCGAGGGCGTGGAGATGGAGCGGTCTGTCGTTCCGAATGGCGGTCGATACGCAATATCCCGTATGCCGCTTGAGGATGACGCTAACGGGGATATGCGAGCGCTGGGGCGCCCGGAAGAGGGGATGGAAGAGGAACTTGTGCCGGTCGAGACCGATGCAGAGATCATCCTCACCGCTGCGATGGATGACCACTGGCTTGTGGCAGGGATCGTTGCGGATCGCACGGCTGATCTGGTCGCGAATCCGGAAGGCGAGACGCTCGTTCTCGTTGCGCATGGGACCGAGGAGGAGGATAACTTCGCCGGATGGGTGAACAGCACCTCATCGCTTGCCAATCAGGCGCGGCTGAAGCTTCTGTACTGGAGAGATCCCTCGATCGGGATTAGCGGCACAGAAGCCGCGTTTATCCACCATAACGAGACGCTTCACCCTGAATTCACGTTAAGACCGATCGTTTCAGACGCCGCGGATCCGGTCGTCGTCCCGCTGATGGTAAGTGAGGGATACTTCACAGGCACGAAGATTCCGGGTTTGCTTGAGAACCTGACTTACGTCTACGATGGCAGTGCGCTTACGCCGCACCCGAATGTGGCTGAATGGATCGAGATCGTCGCTTCAGAAGAGTTCACAGATCTTACGCTCCGGATATCTGATGAAGGAGAACTTCTGGATATCTCGCTGGATGATGTGGGTGCTGCACACGGTCACATCTGCCCGTGCGTTGCAGCAGCGTTCAAGGCAAGCCAGACAGCGTTTCTGGCGTGGGACGGAGTTCCTCCTGCACGCGGCGATCTGGAGATTGCCAGTGCACACCCGTCCGACGGGCATACTGAGACGTTTGAGTACATCTTAAACTCAAGCGATGACGTCACAGTCAAGCTGCCCGAGGGAACTGATATCGTGAATCTGACTGCGGAGAACTACAACTACAGGTTCGTCGAGAAATCGACCGGCGACATGGTTGTGGTCAGCGCGAAGGATGGTCTTTTCCCTGACGGCTTCTTTGAGATGAGAAAGAGGTGCAAGACAGGGGTTACAACGCCTGACGAGAAGTTGGCATTCAAACTTGCGAAGGGGGAGCTTAAGGAGAAGATTCTCTATCTGCCGACAGAGGAAATCTTTGAGGTCGAGTATACCCGAGGAGGGAGTTCAACAGTACTCACCACCGAGATCATCCCCGCGATCTCGATGACGGTTCCGACGACAACTGTCGATTTCGGGAAGGTCGGGGCAGGGATGACTTCTGCAAATCAGGTCATAACAGTCGTGAACACGGGAGCGAAATCTGCAAAGGTCTCTGCAATGATGCTGGATGACGATAGCGGATTCTACAACGAGTCGCTCTGGTTAAACAGCCTGAATATCGGTGGTTTCTCAAGCGTGGTGCCATCAGACACGTCAGACTTCAGATATGAGTATGAGATTCTCGCAAACCTTGTGGTGCCTGACTGGGCAGGAGGAAAGTATGATGGGACGATCTTTTTCGTTGCAGAAAGCGAGTCGTAGGGGGATAATCCCCCTTCTCCTTCTTTTCCTGCTGATCCCGCAAGCATCCGGGATCGGTGTTGGCGCATCACCTGACAGGATCGAGTTTGGCGTGGTGAGCCCGAAAGATGGAGCGGTACGAGAGCTGTACGTGATCAACACCGGTGACGCGGCAGAACGAGTTTTACTCACGGTAGAAGGAGTAAATCTTACCGTAGACCCACTGGAGTTCGATCTTGCTGCAAAGGAGAACAGGGCTGTTGTGGTATCGGTAGATCATGCAGAAGCTGGCGAGCATGAGGGAAGCATCCTGATCACGGCTCGTCCGTCCGGAGACGGCGCAGGCGGGCTTGGTCTTGGCGCAGGCGTCAGGGTGCCGGTCTCGTTTGTTGTGGAGGACAGTACCTCATGGAAGGTCGTTGTCGTCGCCGGACCGCTTCTTCTTGTTGTGGCTGCTACGGTGTTCTGGAGGCGGCGAACAAAGGTGTGAATGATGTTTCGGGTTTTTGCGCTAAACCTAACTTTTTTAGGGCAACTTATTTCCATACCTAACACCACAGTCTTCTAAAACATGAAAGGAGGTGGAGTACAATGGGTTGTGAATGCGACGGAAACTGCGTACATTGCAGATGCAAGAAAGCCAAAGCGGCAAGCGAAGAAGTTGAAGACGAAGAGTGAAAACCTGTGAGAAGATGCCTTGGAGCACCCTATGGAACGGATGAAAACCCCTCTCCGTTCCCGCACATATTGCAGGCACATAACGAGTTTTATTGGCAAATACGTGGAGTTTGATCATCACATGAATGAGATGATTGAACAATACATCTCTTCGAAAGGTCTCTGCAGGACGATACAATCGGCAGTGGTGATGTGGTGGGAGATTCTTGCTCAATGAATCTCAATAAGTTTGGATTTTCATTCAAAACCTAATATTTGTAGGGACAACTATTTGTATACCTAACATCCAACTTACCGGATGCAGGCATACGCTTGCGGTAGACTCGAAAAACCCGCGTCTATGTAGCGAAATATATCGCCTCCTGGATAGTTTGATGCGGGAGTGTGGTACGGGGATCGTGGACCGGGAGTGGGGTAATCTCTCATACACATCCTCCGGCGATATGCTGCAAATCAGGACAAATGGCATCAGCATCTCAAAAACGATGCGAAAGTCGAATCGGTGAACTTCATGGAAAACGTACAACAACTGACCAGATGCCCGAAGTGTGGAAAACGTCGTACGTATGCGGACATACACAGATCTGCAGCACATGCGGCTACTGGATCCTGAAAGGGACTGCGAGAATGGATTCGATCGTTGTCATCTGAACATCATTTTCCCACTCAGGAGAATCTGCGCATGTTCATGTCCAGGATCTTAAGAATCCTGATTTGTTCGGATTTTTGAATTTATTCGAGTTTTTGCATCACCGGTGTCGTATATATGGCGCAGTGGCCATATCCTGATCTCTTCGCAGACCTCGATCCTTCCAGTATACCTCAGGAGTATCTTGAGCGGTTTCAGGGCATGGAGGTGCCGGATAGAATCTTTGTGTACCCGGCAAGTGAGCCATAAAGATCAGTAGATCAGTGGTGTCGGTGCTCCCGGCAAGCGTTCTCGTCGGTCGCTTCCATAAGCTGTCCCTGCTGCCATGCCTCGATTGCATCGCGCACCGTACCTGATGCACCCACAAGGACGTCGATTCCGAACTGCTCGAACATCGTAACAGCCTTAGGTCCAAGCCCCCCACAGAGCATGACATGAGTTCCGGTCTTTGATATGAACTCCGGGGGCAGCCCGACGCCACCCATATGCTCGCTGGTATTCTGGGTTACCTCAACCTCATTCGTGTCGAGATCGACGATCGTGTATGTCGGAACCCTGCCAAAGTGCTGACCGACAGGAGCGTCGATACCGCCCTCTCCTTCTGTTGGAATACATACTTTCATCTCTTCTTCGCCTCTTGTTATTTCACGTTGTTCGTTTGTCTTGCGATCAACTCTATTAATACTGTGTACGTAATAGGGCTGCCAACTTGGCTCTTGCGCTTGTATCAAACCTGAAGGCACACGTTTGCATAAATCACACGAATTGGGGCATCACAAATTTTTCTAATGTCTGGAAAGACTGTATCGACCGTGTCACGCTATTCCGAATCCTTGCATCTACTGATACTATCTCTCATGTGCGATCCCGCAGATATCCGGGACCTCGTGCCCGTGCACCTGGCAGTAACCCTCGATTCCGTCCGCAATCTCTGCAAAGACCTGGATTCCTCCGCACACCGCAGACCCGACCTGCACAGCGCTTGCTCCAGCCATCATCATCTTGACCGCATCCTGCCACGTAGAGATCCCGCCGACCCCGATTATTGGTATGTCGAGCGCAGCATACAGGTCGTAGACACATTTCACGGCAATCGGCTTGATCGCAGTCCCTGAAAGTCCGCCGAACCGGTTGCCAAGGATCGGAAATCCAGATTCGATGTCGATAGCCATTGCACGCACGGTATTGATGGCAACAACGACATCCGCCCCCCCTTCCTGTGCGGCAAGCCCGATCTTTGTGATATCTGTGACATTCGGCGTCAGTTTCGCCCAGACCGGGATGTTAACCGCGTCCTTGACCGCAGATGTGATCTCCCGGACAAGAGACGGGTCGATGCCGATGGACGCGCCGTATCTGTCTGCGTGCGGGCAGCTGAGGTTCAGTTCGATCCCGTCCGCAAGATCGCAGAGTCCGAGCGCAACCTCGACGAATTCGGATGCGTTTCCACCGAAGATACTTGCAATCACAGGAACTTTGCCTTTCTTTGCGGTCACCAGCTCTTCGCGATATTGTTGATACCCTGGATTCGGCAGACCGAGCGCGTTAAGGAAACCACATTCGATTTTTACCATGCTCGGGTTCGGATGTCCGGAATTGGGCGAGCGTCCGATTGATTTTGTGACGACTGCGCCTGCGCCGCTGCCTGCAACTCGCAGGAGCGATGCGCCGGTACTACCGAGGATTCCAGCGGCGAGGATCGTTGGGTTCTTCAGTTTCAGCCCTGTTATGGTTATCATGTTCAATTCCCCTTCGTTCCAATATCTTATGATCGTTTCTATGAATCTTTTCAATGAATTTTTTTATGGCATGATTCACCATGCCGAGAGATCATAAATTGAATTTCTCAAATATATTTTTCAATGTTGCGCAGATCAGGATCAAAAAGTATATATAGGACTTATTTCAGAAAGTAAGTTCATAGCAATACCAAGTATGGATATGGTCATGGGATAGGGTTCTATTCTGTGCATAATTCTATGCTTGGTGTCGGTGCATGAAACCGAACACATACCGTTCGATTGCGGACGGAATCATACCACAAAAGGAGGTAAGAACAAATGGCAAAGAAAATACTACCATTGGCTCCAGTTGAGCGACTTATACGGGCTGCATCCGAAGGCGACATCAGGGTCAGCGAATCAGCATGCAGCGCTTTGACCGACGAGCTCGAGAAGATCGGAATGAAAATCGCTAAGGAAGCGATTATCGAGACGAAACACGCGGGCAGAAAGACGGTTAAGGCAGAAGACATCAACAGAGCACTTGATATACTCAAACTGGGCTGAACTTCCGGTTTGAACGCTTGCCGCCCGGCGAATCGGTCGTTGTGGGCGGTCTTATTTTTTTAGGGGTACCATGAACACATATTACACATCTGAAGAGATCGAGAAGTATCGGCAGGCGGGAAAGATCCTTGCAGAGGTGCGGGAGCAGACCGCAAAGAGAATAACAGTCGGAGCGAGCATCCTTGAGACCGCGGTCTTTTCAGAGAATCTGATACGCGATCTCGGCGGACAGCCCGCATTCCCGTGCAACCTTTCGCTAAACGAGGATGCTGCGCACTATACGCCCGGCGCAGACGATACAGCGGTATTCGGCGAAGATATGGTAAAACTCGACATCGGGGTCCACGTCGATGGATATATCGCGGATGCTGCCATGACCGTCGATCTTTCAGATCATCCTGAACTCGTGGACGCGTCGAGGGCAGCGCTTGAGAGCGCTATCGGCGTGATTCACGCCGGCATCGACACAAGGGAGATTGGGGCGGCAATCGAGGAGACGATTGGTGAGTTCGGATACAGACCGATCTCAAACCTCACAGGACACGGACTCGCACAATACCAGGCACATGCCCAACCAAGCATCCCGAACGTACATGCACGCACCGGAACCGTGCTTTACGATGGGCAGGTGGTCGCAATCGAGCCGTTCGCTACTGAGGGGGAAGGAAAGGTCAGGGATGCGACGAGATGGGAGATTTACCACGTGACGACAGAAAAACCCACGCTTTCGCGCATTCCAAGAGAAAGAGCACTGCTAAAGGAGATGATGGAGTATAAAAACCTCCCGTTTGCGAGAAGATGGTTTTCCGGAGCGAAGATCGACCTCACATTCAGGCAACTGACAAAAGCAGGACTTATCAAACCTTATCCCATCCTGCGGGAGGTCACCGGTGCGCTCGTGTCTCAGGCAGAGCATACCGTGATCGTCACCGAGAATGGCTGTGAGGTTACAACTGCATGATGCATCTCATCTCCGTATCAGACCTGACGCACGAGGAGATATATGAGCTCCTCGATCTGGCTGCCCGGATAAAAGAGAGACGCGGCCATTACACGGATGCGCTCAAAGACATGAGTCTTGCCATGATATTTGAAAAGCCGTCCACGCGCACGAGGGTTTCATTTGAGGTTGCGATGACCGAATTCGGAGGACACGCGCTCTACTTGAATTACGCCGATCTCCAGCTCGGACGGAGCGAGACGATCTGCGATACCGCAAGCGTGCTCTCCAGATACGTCCATGTGATCATGGCGCGGGTTTATCGCCACGAGACCGTACGTGAACTTGCGAGATGCGCAGATATCCCTGTGATCAATGCGCTCTCTGATATGGAGCATCCGTGCTAGTTGCTTGCAGATCTGCTGACCATCCGGGAACGAAAAGGCGATCTTAAGGATCTGCGCATCGCGTGGATCGGGGACGGGAACAACGTCTGCAACTCACTGATACTTGGAAGTGCAATAACCGGCATGAACCTCTCGGTAGCGTGCCCTGCCGGATATGAGCCGGATGCGGGGATGGTGGCTAATGCTAACGAACTCGGAAGCGGCGTCTTGATTACAAACGACCCGATCGAGGCAGCATCCGGCGCTGATGTCCTCTACACCGATGTATGGGTATCGATGGGGGATGAGAAGGAAGAAGAGAAGCGCCTCCGGGATTTTTCCGGTTTCCAGATCAACAACGATCTTTTGAGTCATGCAAAATCCGATTGTATCGTGCTTCACTGCCTACTAGCGCATCGCGGTCAGGAAATCTCTGCCGAGGTGTTGGATGGCGAGCATTCGGTTGTGATGGATCAGGCAGAGAACCGACTGCACGCGCAAAAAGCGCTACTGATGACGGTGATCCCGCGCCAGTGCGATGGGTAACCCCACGCACACCAAAGGTTTATATCCTGCATGACCCAACAGATCACGTCCAGACGGGCTCGTAGCTCAGCCAGGCAGAGCGGTGGGCTCTTAACCCATTCGCCAAGGGTTCGAATCCCTTCGAGCCCGTTTGCAACCCAAGGGTGGCAAACGTGGTAACGATCACCAAGTCCGCAGTAGATGAACTGAAAACCATTCTCAAAGCCGAAGCCAGCCCAGAACATGCCGATTGCGGTCTGCGAATATATGTGGTTGGAGTGGGCGATCATGGCATAACTTATGGTCTTGAACTGGACAGTGCCCGAAACGGCAGTGACATTGTGCTCGATCTCGGCGGGATCAGGACGCTCATCGACGAGAAGATCGCGCCATCGATGCAGAACATCGTGATCGATTTTACGGATACCTGCGATGGGCGTGGATTCGTGATCAATAATCCATACATGTGCTGTGGTTGCAGGTGACGTTCCTGGCAGACATACTTTTATAGATCGCCATAACCCTATCAGAATACAGAATATGAGGAATCATAATGATGAAGAAAATATTATTGATATGCATCCTACTGCTTTCCTTTGCACCCAATGCAGTCGGTTCTCCACAGTATGCGATGCAGGGTGTGACCATACCAATGAATCTCCTCGAACTGAACTACAATATCGGCGATGATGCAGCGACAATAACCGAAACGATCGTATTCAGAAACAACGGGGATACAAACTACTCAGGGGATCTGCACATCACGATTCCCGGGAATGCACAGATCATGCAGGTTCGGAAGATGGGACATGCAGCCAATGCCACGCCGACCTCGATCCCGCATGAGTTGGATGGAGAAATCCTGCGCTGGGGTGCAGCGATTGATCCGGGGGACATGGCGATGTACTCGGTGATGTATGCCGTACCAATCGCCGAATCAGGCGAGTTTGTAAAGAATCTCGATCCGGCAGTCGTGAACTATCCGATCGGCGCATTCAGATTGAAAGTCAATACGGATGCCAGCGTCAAATTCACGGATGGTGCCAAGAATGCGATAAAACCCGATGAAACAAGTCAGGAAGAGGATGGTAGCATGCTCTATGCATGGTCAGGACCTTTAGCGTTTAAGGAGTTGCATGTGAATACATCACAGCCACAGCCATCCAGTATGGATAAATGGATTGTATACGGCATCATTGCGGTGCTAATCATCGCTGCGCTGAGCTATCCGATAATCCATGTTAGGAATAACAAACTGCGTGCGAAGGAAGGCGGAAATAAATTATCATGCGCGTCCTGCACTGTTTGCAGCGGGGACGATGAGAATGATAAAGAGCCGAGAGGGGGCGACTGGGATGAGATGGATGAGATCCTCACGGAGGTCTCCCAGACTGAAGAGGATCTGATACGGAAGAAGAGGGCGATCCTTGCCGTGCTTAATAAACTGGAAGAGGATCGTGAAACTGGCGCGGTTTCAGATGCGTATTACAAGCGGCTATCATCGAAATATGAGAAGCAGGCAATCGAGATAATGAAACAACTGGACCGGATGTGAGATGAGAACCGGAATCATCCTCTGTGGCGGCAGAAGCAGACGTTTCGGGAAGGATAAGGCACTGCTGACAATCGATGGGGTGCCGATGGTTCGAAGGATGGCTGGTCGCATCTCACAGGTCGTGGATGATGTCATCATCGCTGCACGGGACTCTGCATAGTGCGAATCGCTTGCAGCAATTTCAGCGGTTCCCGACGATGCAGAGGTTGTATGTGATCCGGTCAAAGGATACGGTCCCGTCGCAGGCATTCTCGCTGGATTGAGCGCATCGAAATCAGAGTATTCGATCTGTCTCGCATGTGATCTGCCTTACGTCAATCCGGATGTTATCGATGCGCTCTTTGGATGCGCAGAGGAGAATAATAGCGATGCTGCAATCCCGAAGCATCCGAATGGGATACTTGAACCGCTCCATGCCATCTACGGCAGGTCGATGGCAGATGCGTGTCGCGATGCTATGGGGACGGGGGAGCACACCATCCGCGGAGCGATATCATTGCTGGATGATGTTCTTTTTGTGTCGGTAGAATCGCTCCGCAGGTTCGATCCTGATCTGCGTACGTTTCTGAACGTGAATTATCCGGAGGATCTTGGGGTGATGGCATGAGAGAGAACCACATCGCAGAGAAGACACTGCTCGAGATGATCGAGGACCTCTACGACCAGTTCGAGAACGGAACGATCCCGAACATCAAGATATCTACGAGAACAAAGAAGAACATCGAGTACAACGAGGATAGTGAGGTCTGGGTATATGGCGATCAAACCAGCGTGCGAAGTGCAAAGACTGTAAAGGGCGCGTATCATCTCTTGAAGATGGCATATTCGATAGAACTCCTCGTAAACGAGCATTTGAGGAACAACCGCGGATCCACGCTGCGAGAACTCTACTACATATCAGAGAACTGGGATATTGCAAAGTTTAAGCAGCAGTCAGAGAGCGATCGGCTGATCGAGGATCTCGAGATCATCACTGCGCTCCAGCGGGAGGATTTCCATATCCGGCCCGAGGAGGATGGGGCAACGATCTTCGGACCCGTATCCCTACTCGAAGAGACAAAAAGGGGCGAGCGTCTCATCCACTGCCGGGAGGATGTTGGCGAGAGCGGATACCAGATACCGTTTAACGTGGACAACGTCAGATTCAAGGATCACGATGCGAAACTCGTTGTTGCGATCGAGACCGGCGGTATGTATGCCAGGTTGATCGAGAACGGGTTTGATGAGGAGTATGATGCGATTCTAGTGCACCTGAAGGGTCAGCCAGCACGCAGCACCCGCCGCATGGTAAAACGCATGAGCGAGGAGTTATCACTCCCTGTCGTCGTCTTCACGGACGGCGATCCATGGAGTTACCGGATCTATGCAAGCGTTGCTTACGGATCGATCAAGAGTGCGCACCTTTCTGAGTATCTTGCGGCACCGAAGGCATTCTTTCTTGGCGTGCAGCCGTCAGACATCGTAGAGTACTCACTTTCCACGGACAAGTTGACAGATCAGGATATCGCCGCTCTGAAGAGCGAACTCACCGATCCGAGATTCGATACCGAGTACTGGAAGGAACAGATCAATCTCCAGCTCAAACTCGGGAAGAAATCCGAGCAGCAGGCGTTTGCCGGGAAGGGTCTGGATTTCGTGACTGACACATATCTGCCAACCCGCCTCTCAGAGATGGGGGTCGTATAAGTGGGCAACTTCCTCTTTGCTGCCCGGTCGTGCCTCGGATTCCTGACCACGATTCCTGTTGGCATCAGCATGGAAGGGCTTGCTGCTCTCGGTAAGCGCCTGTATCTCTTTCCGGTGATCGGCGCGGTCATCGGGCTTCTGATAGGCGGGATCGGCTATCTCTTCGGATCAGTTCTGCCGCCAGAGGCAGCTTCGGTCATGATCGTAGCCTCGCTCTATTATCTCACAGGCATCAACCACCTCGACGGGCTTTCTGACTTTGGCGACGGGTTCGTTGCACACGGTTCACGCGAAAAAAAGATCGGTGCGATGCGCGACGTCTCGCTTGGTATCGGAGGGGTTGTCTTCTGTGTGATCGCGGTTCTCGGATTGTTCGCAGCGATGAGCGGGATACTGGGGCGCGATGCGGTCGGTGTCGGCTATCAGTTTCTTGCGGTCATGATCGCTGCCGAGGTGAGCGCAAAGCAGGCGATGCTCACGATCTCGGCGTTCGGAAGAAGCATCCACCCGGGACTTGGATCGATCATGATCGATGAGACCGGATTTCGTGAGTTCGCAATCGGGCTTGTCTTTTCGGCTGCGGTCTGCGTGCTTGTCTTCGCGGTTGTGGGCGGGGGTATGTATGTTGGCCCGGGTGCAGGCGCAGGTCTGCCCTTGCTCGGTATTGCGATGCTCGGCAGCGCAATCGCATTGTCGCTCGTCGTTCTCCGAATCGCAAACCGCAACTTCGGCGGCATCAGCGGCGATGTGATAGGGGCTACGAATGAGATTGCACGGCTTGGTGCGCTGCTGGTGGCTGTGGTGTGGGTGATGTAGCGCTATAGCTATATGCAAACCCTGTACCGGTGTGTATGATACTAGGCGGTCGAATAATACGCCCAAAGCCGTCACACACCAAACCTTTATAGGTATGTCGCAGCATACGAAACTCTGATGAACAAGGAGGCGCTAACACTCCAGGTTATCGAGATCCTGAGCAAAGCCGGGTTTACGCTCTCGGATCGGTGTAATATCCGACCTCGAAGTTTCGATCTGGCTGCGCGGCGCTGCAACATCCTGCTGCTACTCCGCGTACTCTCGAACATCGATGGGTTGAGTGCCGAGACTGCACGGGAGATGCGGCACCTCTCCGGTTTTCTGGATGGGAGCCCGCTGGTCATAGGGAGTAAGTCGCGCGATCAGACGCTTGCGGATGGTGTGACATATTTCAGATACGGCATCCCATCGATCAATCCTGGCACGCTGCGCGATTGCTTTATAGAGGGCGTGCCCCCGCTGGTTCATGCCGCACCGGGCGGACTCTACATTAAGATCGATAGCGAACGCCTGAAAAGCATCCGCACCGCTAATAATATCTCGCTTGGGGAACTCGCAGCCGAACTTGGGATATCGCGGAGAACGGTCAGCAAGTACGAGGAAGGAGGGACGGATGCATCGATCGATGTGGTGCTCCGTCTCGAAGAGATCCTCGATGCCGAACTGGTCTGCCCGATCAAGCTACTCTCGACAGAAAGGGACCTAACCAAACAGGATCCTGTGCCGGAACCGTCAGAACAGTCCGAACCGAATGAAGTTTCGTTGCTGCTCACACCGCTTGGATTTTTCGTATTTCCTGCGAAACAGGCGCCGTTCAATGCCATATCCAACGATAGCAGCGATAACAACACTATGCTGACCGGGTTTAGCACGTACAACCGGACGATGGTGAGAAATGCCCGCTTGATGAGCAGCATCTCATCCGTTGCAGGAACTAAATCCGTGTACATTGTGAAAGGGGTGTGCAGACATACGCAGATCGATGGAACTGTACTGATCGAAGAGAGCGAATTCAAAAGAATCGATGACCTTGATGATGTCATGCGACTCATTCAGGAGAGAAATGTCGATAAAGGAGATACAACATGAAAGCAATCAAGATAATAATGATAATCCTTCTGGCAGTTGCCGCGTGTGCGTGCATCGTGCCAGACGAGCCGGAGATACCGACACCAACACCGACCCCCGACCAGACGCCAATAATACCGCAAGGCATCGCAGGCATGATTCCCGCGGAGAATCTCCCGAGGACGTTTAAACTGATAGCACTGGTCGATGAAAACACGACAGGGTCGATGAACATAACCGAGGAAGCACTGTCAATGATCGTTGGAAACCTAAGCGTCGGAGAGATTAAGGCAGTTCAGGGAGTCTACGACTTTGAAGCTAAGACATATTCAGTCTCTGTAACCGTCATCGAGTGCACCGATTCGGTGAATGCCGCAAATGCTGTCGAGAACTACAAGAACAATCCAGATTTCGAGAACCCCCCGTCACTGACGGTCTCTCGATTCGGGAAGGTGACGTTCAACGAGCACGAGGCGACCGAAGTTCGGAGGAAACCACTTGGAAGCGATGGCATAAGATATGGCTATATCTGGTCAAACGGCAACTTCGTCTTCATCGTTGAGCCCGGGACTGACAACAGACTGGAGAGCATGGAACTGGCTCAAATGACCCTATCCTAAAACAGGAGGCTACATGAAGAAAACTATAGTAATACTGAAGGTACTACTGCTTGCAGCGTTTTCCGGATGCGTCGAAAGTCCGGAAGATGACGAGGCAGAAGAAGCAACAATGACACATCTCCGCATCGGATACCAGCCAAGCACCCATCAGATCGCACACATGGTTGCGATGGATAAGGGCTGGTGGGAAGAGGATCTCGCAGAGTTCGGGATCACGAAAGTTTCTGATAGCGAGTTCCCATCGGGTCCGCCAGAGATGGTTGCCATGATGGGCGGTCACCTCGATATCGCGTACGTTGGCGCTGCGCCGCCGATCACTGCGATCGCGCAAGGGCTCGATGCGAAGATCGTTGCTGCTGTGCAGACCCAAGGATCCGATCTCGTGCTCAGGCCAGAGATCAACTACACCTCACCATCCGACCTTCGCGGGCTTACGATCGCAACGTTCCCGCCGGGCTCGATTCAGGACACAGTATTCAGGAAATTCCTGATGGATAACAACATCAGCACCGATGATGTTGTGATCAAGGAGATGGGACCTGGTGACGCGATGGCTGCGATCACAGCAGGGGCAGTGGATGGTGTCTTCCTGCCGCATCCGGGTCCGGCAGTGATCGAGATGGAGGGTAACGGCAGAAGCGTTGTCGGTTCAGGCGAGATGTGGCAGGATCATGCATGCTGCTGCCTGCTCGTAAGCGGTGAACTGATCAGGAAACACCCGGAGATGGTCAAGCAGATCATCAGGACGCACATCAAGGCGACCGAGTATCTCAAAGGGAACCAGGACGAGGCAGCCGGGATATTCGCAAATAAGACAGGATATGATCTCGACAAGGTCAAGTATTCCTTCGAAACGTGGGACGGTGAATGGATCAGCGATCCACACCTCGAGATTAACAGCACCCTCAAATTTGCGAAGGTTCACTACGATCTCGGAAATATCGACACAACGCTTACAGAGGAGGATCTCTTTGATACAAGGTTCTATGATGCGGTGACAGGGGAGTAATCCCCTTTTTGTTTCTTTTTAGCGCTATCGAATATATCTGGTACTGTTCTAACATACGGTAGTTTGCCACAGTGGGTGCTATAATCGAATATGCTCAATAGCATCGGGCTGCATACCCCCCGGGTCTCACCACAGAGGCCGCGGAGAACGCGGAGTTTTTCACTCCGCTCCCTCTACATGCTGCCGGCTTTGCTAACGCATTCCGCGGTTAAATCCCCTACATTGGTCCTCGTGATTTTAACCACGCTGTATCGAGCGCGTATACCTGATTTGGGACACTACCCAAAAATCTTATATGTTCCGGAACCCATTGCAAAGGACAGGGAGTAATACGGGAGAGTGGTTATGGGACAAGTTGGCACAGCTGATGGTGATGCTTCCGGGCGTCCGGACTCGAATGATAAGAATATAACCTCATACAAGATCACGATCTCGATTCTTTTCGGGTTGCTCGGATTTATAGTAAACTTCTATCCTGTGGATTTTGTATTTTACGGCACGTATAAAATGAGTTTTCTCCTCGGGCTCGTGTTTCCCATGCTGATCACGCTTGCGTGGGGCTGGAGGTACGGGCTTCTGTCCGCGCTCGCTGGCGGCTGCCAGACGCTGTGGATACTCTGGATGCCAGGAAGCGGTTACGGTCCATTTGTATCGGTGCCGCCGTTTACGCTCTGGATCGTCTGGCACGGATGGTTCTTGCGTATCAGATACAGCATCTATCTCGGAGAGCTGATATTCCGTATATTCAATACAGCGCTCCTCTACACCGTATTCAGATGGGTATTTACCCTAAACGTCCCGCCTGCCAACACATACATGCCGCTTGCGGTAGCGCACTCGATCGTGTTTAAAAAGGCGGTAAACGGGCTGTTAATCATCTTTATCGCACAGGGGCTCCTGTACTCAGACCCTGTAAGGCAGTTTTTTAAGCTGCCGAAGAGCACGGCAGACCCGCGCCTCTATTACACCTATACAAGCGCCGTCATTCTTGGCGGGATACTGATCTTCAGTTTCATCGGCGAGAGGTATATATGGGGGCTCTGGGGTCCCGAGTTTCAATATGCTGCCTGCATACTCGGCTCGGTACTGTTGCTGATGCTCGGAATCCTCTGCACATACAAAGCCGCCAATGTATTTGCGAAGAGGAAGACCGAAGAACTCATCCATGCGGAAGAAGTGCTGCGTGAGAGCGAGAAGAAACTCTCGCAGATCATCGATGGAAGTTCGATACCGACCTTTGTGATCGATGGAGGTCACACCGTGACACACTGGAACATAGCGTGTGAGAACCTGACAGGAATCCCTGCAAGCGCGATTGTAGGAACCAGCAGACACTGGTCGGCATTCTATCCGGCAGAGAGACCGCTCATGGCTGATATGATAGTGGATGAGCTGCCAGAGGAAGAGATGGCCAGATACTACGGCGATGAGTATCAAATATCCACCCTTATCGAAGGAGGTTGTGAAGCCGAGAAATTCTTCCCGCATCTGGGCGGGGGTGGGAAATGGATTTTTTTCACAGCAGCGCCACTTAGGAACCCCGAAGGGGAGATCGTTGGCGCTATCGAGGCGTTGCAGGACGTAACTGCGCGCAAAATCGCGGAGGCAAAGCTGAATCAGACGTTGACAGACCTGAAGCGTTCCAATGCTGAACTCGAGCAGTTCGCATACGTCGCGTCCCATGACCTGCAAGAGCCGCTTCGCATGGTCTCTGGTTACATGCAGCTTATGAAACGGCGATACGAGGGCAAACTTGACTCCGATGCCGACGAGTTCATCGGCTTTGCCGTAGACGGTGCGAACCGGATGCAGACGCTGATCAACGACCTGCTCTCATATTCGCGGGTCGGCACACGTGGTAAGCCGCTCACACCGACCGACTGCGAAATGCTCCTTGAGCAGACACTCTCCAACCTGAAAGCATCTATTGACGATAGTGGTGCAGTGGTTACCCATGATCCCCTCCCAACCGTGATGGCGGATGGCTCGCAACTGGCTCAGATGTTTCAGAACCTGATCGGTAACGCGATCAAGTTTAAGGGCGAGGAGCCGCCGCGTATCCACATCACAGCAGAGCAAAAGGGGGATGAGTGGCTCTTCTCGGTGGCTGACAACGGCATCGGCATCGAGCATGAGTTCTTCGACCGCATCTTTGTGATATTCCAGCGCCTGCACGGCAGGGACGTGTATACGGGCACCGGGATCGGGCTTGCGATCTGCAAGAAGATTGTCAATCGGCACGGCGGCAGGATTCGGGTGGAATCGGAGCCCGGGCAGGGCTCGACGTTCTATTTCACGATCCCGACAAAAGGAGGGGGGCAGTAATGAGTGCGCGGGGCAATCCCCTAGCGATTGTTATCCTCGCCATGTTTCTTATCCTCTCCCTGTGTGCCCTGCTTTCGTATGCGCGAGGAAGAGCCGGCAAAAGCGTGTGCTTGTACTGAATTCGTATCACAGGGGTTTGCACAGACTGATGATGCTGTAAAAAGAATTGAGTCTGTTTTGGAACCGGAAAAATGGTATTGAACCTGTAAAACGTTTCGATAAATCGGCTATCGATCCCCGGTCTTCACCAGTTCGAGACGCTGCCCTTTGACTACCAGCTTGTCCGACCGTCTTGCAATGCCTCTTATGAACGTCGAACTCAGGTCAAAGACCCTGGACAGTCCTGCCATCGAGCGGTTGCCCTTGGAAACTTCCTCTTCGATCGACTCGATCATATCGGCAAGCTCCCCATCGCTCTTGAACGTGATCATGATCAGGTCGCTCATATCCTTGATCGAACACTGGAAATTTGCATGTAACTTTGAATACGATACCGTATACTCCTTGTCCGGAGTTTTGCCAGGCTCTGGCATCCGCCACTGGCTCTCGATCAGCCCGCTCTTCCGCAGGATCTCGAGACTTGGCTTGACGTCTGTACCGATGCTCTCTGCAAGTTCCTGCTCGGTCATCCATCCCTCTGATAACTCATCAAAGACGCTTTTGTGTATACCTGAGCCGAATGTCCGCAGCAATGGCACCAGATCGGAAGGGTCGTTTACGAGTTTTGTCCGTTTCCCCATCTGTGTCGTCATGGTGCACTATGTCCTTGCCAGATTGTCCAGAAACGCCTTTGCCTCGGTCTCATCGCCGTGCACGAAAATAAGTCTCATCTCATTGTTCAGTTCGATCACCATCTTATCAAAGAATTTCTTTTTGGCGTGAACCCTAATATCGTTTTCGGTGTACATACGCGCATCGTTACTGTAGTACAGATCATGCCCGCCTTCGATACGGAAGACCTTAAACCCCATCTTCGAAAGAATATCGGTGACCGATTCTACGGAGATCCTATCCTCATACTGTCTTATAATCATGCATCCCTATTATTAGTATATTGGCTCAAGATCTTCGATATGAGAAAACGCGCTGTCGAGCTGGCTTTTTGACTTGTCCTGCCGTTCCCTCTCAAACCGAATTGCCTCTGCCGCAATGGCATACAATTTTTCAAGTTCCGGGACTGAGTTTAGCGTAAATAGCGATAAAACTCTTGGTCTGCCCTTCTGGATAAGAACCCCTTTGAAGACCTGTCCAACCTCGGTGGACAGATCTTCTATGGTCTTGGTGATCAGATCAAGATCAAGATATTTCTTGTCGCCTTTGATGATCAGCATCGCACGCGCACCTTCCTTGTAGACGTTTGTCGGGAAGAGAAGTCCGCTCGGCTTGAAACTTCCGAGAATCGCTGATTTGATTGTACTATCCTTGGACGCCTCGTAAAATCCCATGGTTCCGATACCGATCCCCCCGTTCATCACAGTCTTGAGATCGCCAAGGTCGGTGACCATCAGCATCTCGCTGTTGAGCGCCTCTATAAGGAAGAGCAACCGCCGCGCGGTCGTGGTGTTGAACTTGTCGTAAGCGGATTTGATGTCGCCGGCGTACTTCTTCAGATATTGGTTATCCACGAGCAGCACTCCGGAAGGTTTCTCTTCTACGAGGTCTTTCAGGCAGAAAGCAGCGTTCTGCAGGAAGATGGATCCTTCTTCCCTGAATGGAAGTACTGCAATGCAG
Organism: Methanosarcinales archaeon; assembly: GCA_030604085.1. Taxonomy (GTDB): domain Archaea; phylum Halobacteriota; class Methanosarcinia; order Methanosarcinales; family Methanogasteraceae; genus Methanogaster_A. The sequence continues at coordinate 21,321 of JAUVWP010000003.1, forward strand.
ATTACCGGAGCGTTGTTATATGTTTCTTTCAGTTCGCGCACGAGAAGCGGTGCAAATGATGAACCGCTCCCGCCGGCGGCAGATGTGATGATGAAAATAAGGTCGAATGTCCCTCTTCTATCGATCTCGCTCATGATAATTTCCTTATTATCCTCAAAAACTTGTTTCCCGAGGGTTCGATTCGCGCCGACGCCGTGCAGATGCGGGACATGCAACCGGTCCTTCGCACGCGTATCCACAAGTCCTTTCAAGTCATTGATCGCTGTGTTGATCGCAATCGTCTTGACCGATGCCGGAAACTTCTGGCGTGTGTAGTATTTCGCAAATGCACCGCCGCGTCCAAACGCCTCACGATTCATCGCATCAAGTATCCGATTTCCGCATTGCCCCAGTCCAAGAACTAATATGTTAAGCATGGTCACCTGTCTCTTTTAATAAGAATATTCTCTGCGTCGCTTTATGATCCATAACAGTATTAAGAGTATCGGGATTGCCGCAATGATATATACATAATACTTTTCCAAACCCGACTTCTCTGCCCAGAACTCGAAAACGGCGGTTGCCTCCTCGCCTGCCCACATCATTTTCATCTCAACCACGTGTTTGCCTTCCTCGCTTGCGACCAGTGTAACCTCGTACTCCTCACCTTTATCTGGCTTGACCGATTCGTATACCGGTTCCAACTCGCCGCCTTTCGCCAATTTCACGCCGGGAGGCAGATCGCCTTTGACGTAGACCTTTTCAGAGGTGGCGTTCCCGATATTCGTGATCGTAACAACCATCGGGACATCATCGCCGCAGGTTACGACGTAGTCGATCGGGTCGATCGAGATCGTCAGTTCCGGCAGCAGGACTTCCTTGGGTATGATCGTAAGGACGCTGGACTGTGACTCGGTAGAATCCGAAACGCCTGACTCGCCCTTATAGTTCAATACGGAAGCGGGCATCTCGCGCGTCCCTGACTGTGCATCCTCCCTGATCTTCAGATCATACTCGATCCTTTCAGTCGCTCCTGCTGCTATATCCTCGATTGTGGACGGGCAGCCATCCTTGTACGTCTTCGCAATCGTGCCCTCATCAAGCATAATATCCGTGGCAGTGCCGTTTCCTGTGTTCTTGATCGTGAGCGTGACCTTGACGGTCTGGCCGATCTCTGCCTTGTTCGGATCGATCGTTCTCGTGATGGTAAGTTTCGGGACGGCGACTGGTTCGGTTTCTACTTCGCCAGCATTCCGGTCGGTGACGTATAGTTTTTTCGAGCTTTCTATCACAAACGAGGCGGCATTGGAGAAGACTGAATCGAGCGTAACCTCTATTATCAGACCGCTACCGCTTGGGTATTCGGTAGGAATGTCTCCTGTATACAGTGTCTTTTTTGTACCAACTGGGTCTAGATAACTGTAAAAATGGACTTGTGCAGACCAGCCCATGTCCCCACTAACATCGAGCACCTCAATGTAAATATCATTATTCAGTACTACGTATTCATTTACACCTATAGTAACTTTGGTAGTCTCCACGCCAGCAGCAGTCATCGGAAGTACCAGTATGAGAAGAGCCGCAGCCGCCACAACCACTAAAACTCTACAACCGTTCATCGATACTAACCTCTGTGTGTATATGTTTTAAACTTTGCGAACCACTGCACCTGAATCACGCGTATCTTCTCCTGAATAGGTATACAGCAGCAACTATGGTTAGCACCCAGTACCAACCCAGACCCGCCGTCTCCGCGGTCTCTTCGTCCACAGTCTCTCTTATTCCATCGGTTCCCTGTTCCACAGTCCGGTTGCCCTGACCTGCGAAGAACCGCGCTGTTCTCGCAACCATCTTTGCATACCCGTAATCAACAATCCGGTCAGTATCGGATGCCGCGAGTATTTCTGCGTGTTCATAAGCGCTCGTGGCAAGAATCGGCTCTGCCCCGCCCGTCCTCGCAGCGAGGATGGCCGACATCGCATCCCTCTCGCTCTTGTTCACCTTCTCATCGATATCAGCGATGCCCATAAGTTCGATCGCGGTTCCCGAAAGCACCATCGCGTGCAGCGAATCGTAGATTGCGCCGGCATAGTATCCTGTACGGAGTTCCCTTCTGGCGCGGGATAGGTCATCTGTCGCATCCATGATCCATGATCGGTCCCCTCCCGCCTCGCTGGTCAGCATCTCGGCATAAGCGAGTATCGACGCGGATTGGCTGTAGTACCTGCCTGCACGATCCTTGAGCAGATCCTCCGGAATCTCCGCACCTCCGCCGACACATGAGAGCGTCGCCCACCACTTTGCTGACCGTGCCCGCTCCATCGCAAACGCAAGCAAGTAGATCGTATCGTCCGCGCTCTCTGCATGACTTGCCCATTCCAATCGCTCTTTCGCTATCGTAAGTCTCGATTCTGCCGCACCTATCCCCTCTAAAACCCCGTTTTCCAATCTCGCTTCCGAAACGGCAAGTTCGGCGTCTGCGATCTCGTCCTCGACGCAGACTGTAAGATTAGAGAGATACTCGTCCTTGTCATCGGAGTCGAGATACAGAGAGTGCCACCCGATGCGCCGAATCTTGATCATCGTATTAAAACTCCTGCTCATGGACGCATAGTAGTTTCCTGAATCGTAATCGTTCTGTGCATCCTCAATCGCATGAATCTGGCTATCAAGCGCATCCTTAAGACGTGAATCCACTATTGCATCGGTCTCATTGTACTGCACTCTCGTCTCGTCCAGCAATGCAAGAGCAAGCGGCTGCATCGCATCTAAGTATCCTCTGGTTTGCACTTCACCAGTCAGTATTATCCGGGGAATCTCGTTACCAGTGTATGCGTAAACCGCGTCTCTTATGTCGTCGATTTCCCTGACCTCGACTCCTCGCGCCGCTCCGAGTTCGATCACGTTTGTAGTGACCAGTTCATCGCTGATCGTGACAACGGGATCATCGTGTTCGATGACCTGCACGATTTCCGTGATATTTCCCTGTCCCGGCGGTATCAGGAATGTGTGCGCACCATGTCTTACGGATACGTTTAATTTTGCAGGTATTCCCCCGACCGCACCGATCGATCCGTCCGGATTGATCATGCCAGTCATAACGACGCCGGAGTCAACAGTCCAGTTCTCAAGCGCTGCAACTGTAGCGACGGTCATTGCCGCGCCTGCTGAGGGTCCGCCGATCACTGGCGAGTCTGAGTGTATCACGTAAAAGAAGTCGTGGGCTTCGGGATCGGTGCCTGTGATGTCACATGCCACCATCGATGACAACCTGGCAGAGCCCTGCATATCGACCTGTGCGAACGGCTTGGTGTCGACGAAGACGTGTCCGGTGCCGTCTGTCACCCAGACCGTCAGATTCGTGAGCACGCCGATCTCTTCGCTTGCATATACTGCGGGAAGCAGGACCGACACCGGTGCAGCCGATGTGCATGGGGTGCAGGACAAGAGGATTGGAAGTATCAGAAGTATCAGGATCAGGCGCTTCTTTTCCATCAAGTGTTGTTACTACTTATGTGCATAAAACAATATCCCGGGACTTTACTATACGGGCACGGCTTGTCCCGAACCTGCCTGAGCCAAACAGTGAATTTAACCGCAGAGATCGCTGAGGGGCGCGGAGCGGAAGAGCTCTGCGACCTCCGCGTGCTGCCAACAGCAAAGCTCCCACCTTCCGCGGTTATTTTTCTCGCCAGAAAGCATGGAACCGCAATCGGTGACCCGAACACCCTGATAAGTTGGTAACCCATCCCCGAATCAGTCTTATTACTATGTCCGCCCTGATATTCGTGATGATTTACGCCCCCCTCCCGATTCTTATATGTGGTTTCATGTTACTATATGAAAGCATCAGACTGCAATACGGACGATCATCCCATGAACATCGAAGACAAATTCACTGAACTGAAAACCCGAAACGAGGGTGCACTCATCGCATACATCTGCGCGGGCGACCCGACACCAGACGACACGGTGGCGATCGTGCACGCACTGGTACGCGGCGGCGCGGACGTGATCGAACTGGGACTTCCGTTCTCAGACCCGATCGCTGACGGTCCGACGATTCAGGCATCGATCGAACGGGCGCTTGATGCTGGCATGAACCCGGACATATTCTTCGATCTTGCTCACTCGCTTGACGTTTCTGTTCCGCTTGTGGTGATGACCTACTACAACATCATATTCAAGCGCGGGCTCGAACGATTCGTACGCGACTGTGTAAAGAGCGGGATCTCGGGTATCATCGTCCCTGATCTTCCGGTCGAGGAGTCAGACGGTCTCGCCACGCATTGCAGGACACACGGGGTTGACCTTATCTTCCTGATCGCGCCGACCACGTACCCGGAACGGATGGGAAAAATCGCGGACAGGGGTTCAGGTTTCATCTATCTCGTTGCAAGAATCGGCGTCACCGGTGCAAGGGATGACATTGCAGAATCGACACTCTCATTAATCGATCTCGTGCGCGGCACAACCCAGACAACGACGCCGCTTGCAGTCGGATTCGGTATATCGACGCCGGATCAGGCCTCCGCCATCATAAAAGCGGGCGCAGACGGCGTGATCGTCGGTTCTGCGTTCGTAAACATCATCGCAGACCGCGTGAACGTACCCGAACGCATCGAAGAACTTACACGGGAACTAAAATCCGCTGTGCTATGATATGTGATATCACGGCGCTGTCGGCGGATTTACCTCTTCATCCGCATATCCAACCGTCTCAATCTCGATCTTGATGCCTTCCGAATCCACAGAGATTGGGGGATTTGGATTCATCACAGTTCCGCCGCCTTTTGAGACGAGTAACCCTTCGTGCACCAGCTGGTCGGCGGTCTGCATAATCTCTTTATCATCGACCTCCTCAAAGACGTTCTTGAACAGATCGATGATGTCAAGTATCTGGACGCCGCTTAATCCCCTGGGTTTCATATATTCGGCATACGCATCGTTGTCTGCAAGCACATTGACGACGAACATAACCCTGCGCCTGTTCTCAAAGAAGAGATCATCTTCACTTAGTCCCATAATTCCCCCATTTTCGATCGCTATGATTTCCGTTCGAGCAGTTCAGCGAATGCGAGTGTGCCGGAGATGCTCTTGATTTTTATGTTTACGATCTCACCTTTGATCGTCTTCGGGACGTAGATGGTGTATTTGTCGATCTGTGTAAATCCGTCGCCTTTTCGACCGACTCCGGTGATCTTGACATCATATTCCCCGCCTTCTTCTATCGGTTCCTTTGCCTGTACCGCACGAACCTTGCGTTTCCTGATCGGTCGATGCGCGCCACATGCATCGCATTTCAACATCAGCACACGGTCGGTGCGCACCAGTATGGTGTCAGGACGTCCGCACTCAGAGCATATCACAAACTCATCGACATAAGCCTGGATCTGGGATTGGATGGTCTCGGTGGTGAACTTTCCCTGAAAGATCACACGAGTCCCGTCGAATTTGCCAGCAGTTCCAAGTTCTCTCAGGAGATACTTCAGCAGGTGGGTCGGGTCTCGATTGATGGTATCGGTGATCTTAAGAAAGTTTCTTAAAACGGTGGTTTTCCCTTCTATGATCACGTCTGCTTCCGGAACTGAGAAACGCACATCAGTCGTCAGGTAATCCGGCATCTGTTCGAATGCCCGGTCCAGGTTTCCTGCATAATCGGTCATTGAACCAGTTCCTGCCCCTTATCGATCACGATACGGACCGGCGTTGGCAGTTTATACCCGGCACGCCTCATCGACTCCTTTGCGTGCTGGAACTGCTGTGGTCGCACCGATACCGTAAAGACGCGCTGCCCTGCATGTACCCGTGCGGCAGTCCCGACCAGTTTCCCAAACGCATGTCGCATGCCGCTTGATACACGGTCAGCGCCTGCGCCAGTCGCCTGTTTGTTCTCCCGAAGCACCTGGTGCGGGTATACGCGCAGTTTCATGTGGAAATTCGCACGTCCGGCTTCCCTGAGCAGATACCTGTTTGCGGTGATCCGTGCAGCTTCAAGCGCGTTGTGCCTGACCTGACACTGTTCCTTTGCGATTAAAGATATGGAAACTGGAAACTCATCTGTGAGGTTTCCCATGTCAAAACTTACGATGTGGCTGCCGGGTACCCCGCCCATGTATTCACGGCGTGTGTACGGGCGCTTAAATTTGCGGTACATTTTCGCGGGTTTGGTTACCATTTATATGCTCCTTTTTCTCTATACATAACGGTTTTGTGGTTATAAATGTTGGGATTGCCGGAAGCATGATCGCTCTTTGAGTAAAACGCACAACCAACTCCCATCCACCATATCCACCCTATCTACCAATGATCAGTTTTGCAAGCGTCACAGGAGACCTGCGGGCGCACCACCTGTTAAAATCGGTATAAGTCATATCACCTCTCACGGTTCTCAGATACTCCATAAACAACCTTTTGTCCCGCCATAACGCCTTTAAAAACAGGTCCCGATGACCATAAGCAAAGTTTGCAAACTTCAGTGCGGATTTCAGATCATAATTAAACTCCTTTTCACACCTCATCACATATTCATGTAAAAATCTATCTGAGAAATCGCCGCTCTCGACAGCCCCTGCCGCAACGTCTGCTGCTATCTCGCCGCTCTTCATAGCATAATATATCCCCTCGCCAAGAAACGGATCGACAAAACCGGCAGCATCGCCTGTTAGCAGCACACGGTCGCCATGTATTCTCCGCGGGAAGCCGCCAGCAGGAATTCTATAGCTGTTTATTTGAGTTATCCTTCCTTCGATATCGATATTCTTCTGGACCGAGACGTCTCTGACAAATCTGCTGAACGATCCCTTCAGGTTATGCGCTCGTGTGATAAGTTCGCCGATGCCTATCGAGATGTGATCCCTCTTCGGAAATACCCATCCGTAACCCCAGTCTCCGATAAAATAAAATTCAATCAATCTATCATCGACACACTCCTCGACCACAGTCCCTCCGAGTTTTACCTCTGCTTCCAGACACATACCGATATCGTCACCCCAGCGCGTTCTTATGCCTGATCTTCTCGCTACCGTGCTGTTCACCCCGTCAGATCCGATAATCATCCTTGAACGGTACCGGTTTTCGGATGTCACCACCTCCACACAGTCTTTATTGAAAAGAACATCTTTTACAGCCTCTCCATCCTGAACCACCGCGCCTGCATCCTCTGCTTTGTTGATGAGCCAGTGATCAAGATTCTCCCGCCGAGTCATCACCGCGACCCGGTCATCAAGCATCCCTGCGAAGTTTCGGTAATCCGGGAGAAAGATGCGTGCACCGAATGCTTCGCGCTCGATCAGTTCCTTATCGATCCCTCCGATGACATCCAGCGCTTTCTGAGAGACCGCACCGCCGCATATCTTGTTTCTCGGATATACTGCCTTCTCAAGCATCAGCACAGAAAGTCCACCTCTCGCAGCCCTCTCTGCGGCAATCGAGCCTGCAGGACCGCCGCCGACGATGATCACGTCGTACATATCATCCCGCCGCGGCAAGTTCCTCGAAGTATCTTCCGACCAGATCAGCGTCAGCAATTCGCTCCTGTGATGTTCCGGAACCAGCCGCCTCTACCGGAAACGTGGGGGACTCCGTAAACTCCTGAGCCGCTGTTTCCGATACTTCGCGGATCGAAAACTCGGATCCGATGCCGGTGTACATCGTGAGGTCAAGGTTCGTGCCCTCGATGGACGCAACCGAGGGCTCGCCATAGATATCACCGCTGCCGCCCGTGCCTACTCCCTCGATCGTATCGCCACTGCCACCGATGCCGACATCGCCTTCACCCTCGCCAAACACAGGCAGTTTTACACCATCGATAGACTCGACCACAGAGAAATTCGCAACCGCAAGCGATACGATGAAGAGCGCAAGCAGGATGATCAAGACAACTCTCGATGTGATCCGTTTCCGGTTCAAAAACGACGAATATGCGATCTCATCCATCTCCGCTGTGACCATCTCTGTCAGATCATCAACCACCACATTCTCAATCCCGCGGTTGTCATACGCGGTTTTCAAGGGCTCATCCAGTCCGGGATATGCTGCACCTACGGATGCGCAGACGCCATCGCGCCTCCTGCGTGTAAACATTGCAAGCAGGATCGAGATCGGCACCATAGCCGCAACGGCAAGCAGGATCGCACACACCGCAGGTGCCGCAATTTCCATGCCGATCTCCGAGAACGTGATGATATCGACACCTGCCACCTCTGCGCAGATCTGGTGGATGCCGGTGAAGATGACAAGAGCGTACGAAGCCATAAAGACGAGAATCACGTCAAGCAGCGCATAATATCGCCCCAGTTTCCCAGAGAAACCGCCGAGTTCGGACAGCATCCCAGTGAATCGGTACATGCTGGATTCTCCCTCCACATCCATATTAACTGCTTCGCTTGCGTGCGGCAAGTTCGATCGCCCGCACAATGCTGTTCGTCGGATTGATCGTTGCCACCGGGATGCTTAATATCTTCTCAACAGTCGGGCTTACGATCGGTGCGCATACGAGCGCTGATGCGCCGTCACGCTCGGCACGAACCGCTGCTATGATCGCATCCTCCATCGTGGCTGCTGCATACTCTCGCACGACCACGCTCTCGCCCTCGATCAAGAGTTGCCTCTCTGTGATGCGGTCGAGTACCGGGCGGGCTGCAATGACCGCGATAAAGTTCTTCTCGGTCCCTTCGAGTTTTCGTATCGTCTTTACGATCTGCCGAAGCGTCTTCACATTCGGCTCGCGGCGCCCTTCGAGTATCTTGTACATCGTGCTGTGCGGAATCGAGGCGCATTCGCTGAACTCGAGGACGGTCATGCCAAGTTCATCCTTTATCACTCTCGAAAGCACGCTCCGAAACCGCTCATCCGATTCGAATACGGAAAGGATCACCCCATCTGCTAACGCCTCTGGCGTCGACGCTTGCGTTATCATGCAATTATATAATGTTCATAGACGCTCATATACCTTCACATGACCGAGTACAAACAGTGCATCATCATCCGGGAGGATCTGAAACTCTCACGCGGGAAACTTGCGGTGCAGGTCGCACATGCTGCAGTATCTGCGGCAGAGCAAGCGGATTCGAGCACTCGCAGGGCATGGAAGGATGGCGGGCAGAAGAAGATCGTGCTGCAGGTGAAGGATATCTCAGAGATGTATGAACTGAAGATGGACGCGGAAGCAGCAGGGCTTCCGGCATCGCTGATCACGGACGCGGGTCTAACCGAGATACCGCCTGGCACTGTCACAGCACTCGGCATAGGACCTGGCAAGTCTGATAAACTGGACGCGGTCACAGGAGAACTGCGGCTGGTGTAGATGCTCGAAGTCTCAGCCTCGTCACACCCGATTAAAATCGGGCGTATCCGTGTTGTTTCATCCTCCCCTCATCAAAAGATGTGCCACAGCTAATAATCCTGTGATCGTAAATAAAAATTCAAATCCACTCTATTTCATGCATGTCATGTTTTCTTACATGCCATATCACATTTTCCATTTCCATCGAATTTGCACTCTATTTTTTCCCTTTTATCGATTCGATATATTTTTATTTTTTCAGATTCCGGTGATTCAGGATCTATGATGATAAATGAATTGGTACACTTTCTCTCATGGGGTTCTTTCACCCATCCGCCGCAGTTGTAAATGTTTAGATTAGTTTTCGAATCTCTTATCTTTCCCGCAACATGGGTATGTGCAAATATATAATGATTAATCTTCTTTTTATCGTTTCCCAACTCCTCTATGAGGTTTAGGTAAGTGTAGTTTTTTCTTTCCATACTGATATCTTTTTCTGTTATTTCATGCATAACTTTCTTGATGGTGTTCCCTCTTTTATTGCTAACAGTGTTTGTCACAACATTCGAAAGCAATATTCCACTTATTTTAGGAAGAGAATAAACTAACGCTGTGATAGGTACGCCTATTTTAAGTATCCGTATAGGTTCAAGACTATGTAGCCACTCAGGTATTCCGGAACTATAAAGAGTTATTAAACTCGGTAAACTCGGCAATATAAAACCTATAATAGCAGAAAAAATAAGCCAGCGCGCTTTTTTAATTCTCCAAATAAAGTCCCTTCCCGCTCGTACTACGTCATCGAATTTTGTGTAGTATATCAGTGAATAGAGAGATGAAAAATTTGATTCGAGGTCGTTTCTGATTTCTTCGGAATCGGCATCTTTTTTAATTTTTATTGGTCTTCTGTGGAATATACTTGAAAATATGGGAATAGTCGGGACATATTTGTAGACTTTTGCAAGAAAAACTTTCATAAACCTTTCTGCTCTCTCAGGATAATGCCCGTGATCAAAGTATATAGTTCCCAGTCCGTCGATTTCCCGTTTATAGTGTGGATAGTAGAACTTCACATTTTTCAGTTCATGGGTGAGATTTAGATTGCCTATTTCATTTATTAGCCCTTTAAATATTTTTTCCGGCTTTTTGCCGTTTATTATATCTCTATATCTTTCTAAACTATCCATTCCGAAGCTTATTTCTTTTAAAAAATGGTCATGGTTTCCTATAACATATATTAATTCTACATCACGATCTTTATTATTTTCCACATATTTCGAAAGCCTTTCAAAGAATTGTATATCACTTGCATTATCCCATGCATCCGCAAATCCTACCCGCCATAAATCAAAAATATCTCCAAGTAAAATTATTTCCTTGGGCTTAATCTCAGTTTCTATCAAATCCAAAAGATTTATAAGATCTACAACATTTGTTTCCTCATCTTCAGTTGGGTCATGTATTACGCCGAAATGTGTATCCGAAAATACAACAATTTTGTTCAAATTATCTAAACCCATTTTGTCCTCCAAAAAAGTCACTGTACCCCGCACTTAAGAGGCTGTCCCATAATTGGATATTTTGCGAAATCAGATGCTTATTTTCAGATATAAAGCTCTGTTCGGTCTTCTTTTTGCCATGATTTTGAATTGTGAGACAGCTTCTTAAGTACAGGGCTTGTGCATTGCGATTCACCCTTTCACGCATAATCTTGCGTCCCGATGTATTTCTCTACAACTTCCCATCCATGACCAACCGAGCCATGATAACATCCAGGAGCCCATAGATGATCCTTGCACCATTCCCTGAGATGTGGGAAGTGTTGTCTCAGTATCCTGCTCGACCTGCCTTTTATCTTTTTGGCTATAAAACTCACAGAATACTTCGGAGGATATTCTATAAATAGATGAATATGCTCCACATTCAAGGCCATGTCGATGATCTCAATCTTCATCTCTTTACAGGTCGTACGGATAATCCCCTCTACCGCGAGCGCGATCATCTTCTCGACCAGAATCTTTCCACGGTACTTCGGCGTAATCACCTTATGGTCAGTTAACAAAGAAACCCTGTGTCTATCGTGGCGGAGTTCTTTTCGCGCCATGCACTGTGTGTCAGAACTCATCTTACATAAATTTACTTGACCGCACGATCACCGACACCAGAGGACGTGACAGCCCAATAATGACCGAGTACAAACAGTGCATCATCATCCGGAAAGATCTGAAACTCTCACCGGGAAACTTGCGGTGCAGGTCGCACATGCTGCGGTATCTGCGGCAGAGCAAGCGGATTCGAGCACTCGCAGGGCATGGAAGGATGGCGGGCAGAAGAAGATCGTGCTGCAGGTGAAAGATATCTCAGAGATGTATGAACTGAAGATGGACGCGGAAGCAGCAGGGATTCCGGCATCGCTGATCACGGACGCAGGTCTAACCGGATACCGCCCGGCACTGTCACAGCACTCGGCATAGGGCTTGGCAAGTCCGATAAACTGGACGCGGTCACAGGGGAACTGCGGCTGGTGTAGATGGTCGGGTCACCAAACTACGTGCGACGCCTTCACTTTCACTTCCTCGAGCAAAGAGCGCACACCAGTGAATCCGGAATCAATCATCATCAAAGATAAACAGCTCCTCAATCGTCGTCTCCAGAACCTTTGCGACATCATGCGCCAGCTTGAGCGACGGATTATACTTTCCCTTCTCGAGAAACACAATCGTCTCCCTCCTGACCCCAACCTCCTTCGCAAGTTCCTCCTGAGTCAGGTTGTATCGTGCCCGCAGCTCCTTGATTCTGGTATTCACCGGACGTCGCCCCTCCGATTGTAATACCATCTGAGTATAACAAACGAAAGCATTCCAACAAAGAAAATATCAGGCGAAACGCTCTTATAGCTAAGATTTAATCTCCCAAACATAGCTATTGATTGAACAAGAGCCATGGTCACAAGCAGAATCCAGAATGCATGATAACCTGCCTTTTCGTCGACTCTCACAGATCGTTCATCCTGTATCAGATCTTCTTTAGGTCTTGCTGCTGTGATGATGGCTATGATGATCGCAATAATCCCCATGATGATCAGGACGAAACCAATCCCGAAATAGGTGAGACCGGAAAGAAAACTCATCATAAGGATTCCGACGAGGATCAATAGAACAGCAATGCCTGAGAAACGCAGGATATCTTTATCTTTTCTGAATTTCATCAAACCACGTCTCCTTTTCTGCTGTAATGCCACCTGAGTACGCTCCACGAAATTATCCCGACAAACATCGCCGCATAGTACATATCTACGAGTTCGACTCCAATCGACCATACCCGATCCGACCAGAACAGGATGGTTATCGATAGCAGAACCAGCCAGAACGCATGATAACCTGCCTTTTCGTCGACTCTCGTGACCCGTTCGTCTACCACCAGTTCTGTTTCCGGCTTTGTTGCGGCGTGTAACAATATAGCAAACATAAGCATCCCGGCAACGATCAAGCCCAGACTGATGAAGGACATGGCCCTGGAAGGCGCCCCAAAGGTCAGTATGGCAGCAGCCAGCACAATCACGCTCAAACTGACCCCCATAGACCGCAGAATCTTATTGTTAGTTCTTATTTTCATCCCACATCCCCCATCCTGCTGTAGTAACAATGCGCAACCAGAAAACTCCCGATCATCGTTCCGGAAACAGCGGCGATAACCAGACGGACAGTCAACAGTTCCGGTCTGACTATACATGCGAACGCCAGAGTCCCAACGGTCACGAATGTGAGACACCATGAGGCACTCAACGACTGTTTTGTGATCCTGTTTGTTCGCTCGTCAAATTCTATCTCGTCTACGTGCTTATACCCCCGCCGCAGCCTGCAAACCGTTTCATAAAGCACCACGATCAGCACGAAATACAGACACCATATCCAGAAATCTCCTTCCTGCATATTCTCACTTCTCCCGGATTCCTAACGATATGTTCCTCATACGATCTCACCTCTCCTGTTGTAGTACCATCTGAGTATAAGAAATGAATATATTCCCACTATTAGGGTCATGGTGTACATATCCTTAAGTTCGAGGTTCAGTGACCAGATTTTGTCTGCCCAGAACATGAACGTCACAGACAACATAATTAGCCAGCCCGCAGTATAACCCGCTTTTTCAGTGATTCTCGTGACCCTTTCATCCGCTACGAGTTCTGTTTTTGGTTTTGTTGTCGTTGCGGCATACAACGCTACAATGAATATGAATAATCCGAAAATAATTAAATTTATTCCAACAAAAAGCAGGGCTTTGGAATATAGCTGGAACTGGAACGCAAGCACACCCAATAGGACCGACAACAGACCAATTCCTGAAGCGAGTAAAATCTTTTTATTTGTTCTTATTTTCATATCATTCACCTTTTTTGTTGTACATCCATTGGAATACAAGCCACACATATATCCCGACTAAAAATAGCAATGCGTATATTTGAGATGGTGACGGCATCCATATTTTATAAAAATAAAGCAAATTGAAGATAATTATCAATATAAGCATTGTATTAAATGCGTGATAACCTGCCTTTTCTTTGTTTCTTACTGAACGCTCATCTTCAATAAAATCTTCCGTTGACTTTGTAGCATTGTATAATGCGCCAAGTGTCAGGATTAACCCTGCAAGAATCCATCCATACCCTATATCAAAACCAAACATCAGGATTGCTGAACCTACTGCCATTAATCCCATGCTCATCATAAAACGATTTCTCACATCTTCATCTTTTCTTATTTTCATCCCACATCACCCAGTATAGCACAAAATAAAAAAACACGGAGTCATACAAGCGACTCCGCTACCTTCACCAACTCGTCCTGCTCAAACTCACCCGACAGCGAGTAATCGATGCCATCTGCGCCCCACTGAAGCGAGTTCCTGCCAAACATCGACGTAAACTCTCCGTCTGTGCCGTTGATCTCCACGATCTCGGGTTCACCCATCGCAGGTTTTAACTGATCCGAACCATCGCTGACGCATTCCCTGAGGTGCAGTATCCCGGATCCATTTGTGTATTTCAGCGATAATATCTCCTGCTCGCTGCCGTAGAGATCGCCGAGCAACATCGCATGGTCGAACACATATCCATCCGGCAGGTACGAGGGCGTCTTCGGATCGAACGTGAGGTTGGCTCTTGCATCCTCAAGCGTCATCTCCTTGGACACCATATCCTCAAGCGACGTCTCTACAACATCAGCTCCAGCAGGCACCTCGAATATGAACTCGCTGTCTGGAATTCCGGTGTTAAACGTAATATCCCTGTACTCCGCCTTCGAGATGAGATTGTCGTCTCTATCGTACATCTCCATCCCGAGAACCATCCAGTTTTCACGATCGACCCATACGCGCGTATTGGAGAAGAGTCCGCGCTCGGTTTCGTTCTTCGGCGTTGCCTTGAGCACATAAGTGCTCCGTCCACCGACATCCTCGATGCCTTCGAGGGATATGTCGTTCTCGTCCAGCAGCGCCTTGACGATCTGTGTATAATCCATCTCAGATGGCATATCCACCGGAAGCACCATCTTCGTCACCTGATTCTTTGCAGGGTCATACATCCACATCGTGCTGCCGTTTGTGACCATCACCATGCCTGTAAGTTCGGCTGGTTCAGTGTATTCGACGCGACTCTTGTCTGGCGGTATCGTCACCATTGTCGCCCGCACAGTCATATCATCTCCGCCATACGACGATGTTACGACCATCGTGGCTGAGAAGTCCTCAATCTCTGCCTGCTTCGCCTCCATCATGGACGCAATCTCGTCTGCGGACATTTCAGACATCTGATCGACGCATCCTGTGAGCAGGACGGCTGCAATGACGATTGCGACTGCTGCGATCTGTTTCGTCTCTTTCTTCATCTGGTTTCATCCTCTGGTATTGTCTCTGTTCTTGAAGTTATCTATTTCTAACTCCATGTTAGATATAGATAACATTGGGGTATAAAAAAGTTTCGGAACTACGCCTGACGGTCGTGATTGCATCATCCCACGCCCATTGACTTGCAATGGTGGCTACATCACAACTTATCAAGTTTAGGATATGGCGCCGGCTATGATTCCAAATGCGACTACCAGAAGAACGGCTATTAAAGTACCTATTATAAGTGTAACGAGCCCATAAAAAGTCATCTGCCCGTAATAACCACAAATAGTCCAGAATGGGGTTACTTCATCGTTTGACATCGATTTATGAATTAACCACCCTATTCCGCATGGAACCAACATTAAATTCAGAGAAATTGCCCCAACTATTGTATAACCAATATTTGGCTCTTTAATCGTTATTATTTCACCAGTCATACACGATCACCTCAAATATCATCTCTCCACGAGTCTTTCCGGGAAACTGATAAAACTTTCCACCCTGGGAGAATTGCCAACTCTGGCGTTGGCGCCGGATTGAGACTCTGGTTATCCGTACGGTATCTATGCACCGCCGAGATCAAAGCCCGAGAACCTCTTCCATACCGTGCACCCCAATCGGTGCATCCATCACCCACCGCGCGGCTTTGATCGCACCGCCTGCGAACGCCTGCCTGCTGTGCGCCTGATGCTTAATCTCGATCCGCTCGCCATTCCCTGCAAATAACACGAGATGATCGCCGATGATGTCGCCGCCCCGGATCGCATGGATGCCGATCTCATCACCCCTCGGAGCAAGTCCCTCACGCCCGTAGACCAGTTCCTTTCCCCCAAGAGCCTTACTGATCACGTCAGCCGCATGCATCGCTGTTCCTGACGGCGCATCCTTCTTGTGGCGGTGGTGCGCCTCAACGATCTCGATATCCCAGTCGCCGATGTATGCGGCGGCTTCTGCAAGCAATTTCCAGAAGACGTTGACCCCTACCGAGAAATTAGGTGCAATCACGGCAGGGACGTTTCCGGCTATGATCCCTGCGATCTCCTCCTGGTACGGTTCGAGACCGGTCGTCCCGAGAACGATGGCAACGCCGTTCTCTACAGCGGCTATGACGTTTCCGACGGCGGCACTCGCGATCGTGAAATCGATCAGGACGTCAGGAGAAGTGCTCGCAAGCAGCGCATCGATCTCGCGGGCATCCGATACCCGGACATCGCCTGCGCCAGCAGCGACGCCAGCGCCAGCGCCGATCAGCATCCCGATGTCATGGATGTCAAACGCTGCCACCAGTTCCATATCTGGCGCATCACCGACATCCTCGATTATAAGCGAGCCCATGCGCCCGAGTGCGCCTGTTACTGCAACTGTTATCATGATATCACCTGTATCCATCTATCCCCAAGTCATCTAATATATTCGCACCATGGATGCTGCCCGCCCTTCAGACCGTCCTGAACTGCCCGAACAGATTGTCCCGCCCGATCCGGTGCAGTCTGGATCGCACGAGTACGGCAAGCTGCGACACATCTCCTTTTTTCGCAGAGACTGGTGCAATCGTGTCGATCCACTGCTTCCATGGCGGGAGAAAGTCGAAACGCTCCACGATCTGATCGAGTGCATCGTCTCGATCGGTTACCAGGTCCATCTTATTTGCCGCGATAACCGTATCGATATCGAGATCTGACAAAAATTCAAACAATTCGATATCAACCGGCATCTCGCCCCGTTCTGACCATCTATCCACGATATCGCAGAAAACGTTTGCATCGATCACCTGAACGGCACAGAGGATGCGGTCGCAGTTGTCTTCGATATAATGGACGATCGAATTCTTTATGCGCTCCTGAACCACATCCGGGACACCGTGCAGAAATCCATAACCCGGCAGATCGGTTATCAACAGATCTCTAAACGTTATATGTGTCGGTTTCCTCGTGACGCCGGGGCGCCTCCCTGTTTTGACGCTTCTGCCGGTCAGTCTCTTGATCAGCGATGACTTCCCGACGTTTGATCTGCCCGCGAAGATTATCTCATGATTAATTGCCATCTCTGTTGACCTCCGTCTGCGTACTCGTCTGGATACCTACATCAAACTCTTCAAGGAAATTTTTCAGAGCTTTATTCGTTAAGAGGATTTTGTTTCGGATGTTTTGGATGTTCATTTTTAATGGACATCTCTCTCCAATCCTAATCAAGAATTGCTCTTCAGTAGCTAACATTTTTACACCAAACCGCATCTGTTTTTGTAACTTTCGGCCGCTGTTTACACGCACCCTGCAACCCTACGCACCCATCGCCTCTGAGAGCATCTCGCTTAACTCGCGTCTCAGCGATTCCCCTTCCGAAAAATCCCCCGCGGTCGTTATGATGCGCAGTTCCTGTGCCGACGTGCCGGATGAGATTAAGAGGCGGAGGTTGCCTCGTGCGTCAGAGCGCAGCACCTTTGCCGTGGTCTTTCCTCCGGCGGCTCCCTTGACGCTGATGATCATAGGAATGATCCGCTTTACCTTCGGATGCCATGCTACGATCTCTGCTGCCTTCCTTTCGGTTCTGCCGCCGATTATGGTGGTGTGCGTACCGCCGAGTTTGTTCTGGGACATGACATCCTATTGTGCAAGATCACACATCAAGAAACCCTGCACGATACCGCGCATGTTCTGGTTTCCAGACTTAATCCTTCCTCAGGCGCTTGCTGATCAGCACAGCCGCCAGACACGCAAGGATCGCAAGAATGCCAGCAAACCCGGGCTCCCTGCGCACAGGAGTCTTCGCGATCTCAAC
>JAUVWP010000128.1 GCA_030604085.1 Methanosarcinales archaeon
CGTCGGCGTCCGGTCCATCTTGAAGTCGTTGGCATATAGAAGAATGCCCCGCGGGGTGTGAACCGCAATGAAGACACAGTCAAGGGTGCTGTGTTGGACCCTTATGAATTCTATCGAGAGGTTTTTTGAGACCTCCTTTGTCTCGCCAGCGTTCATCTCGACTAGTTCGTTCTCTGCCGGGAACTTCCGTTCCGACTTGATCAACTGTTTGATAAGACCGATCGTGTAAGGGGTTGCGATGATCGGCGCACGGTACCTGTGTGCCAGTTTCGAGATTGCGCCGATGTGATCGAGGTGTCCGTGTGTACAGACGATTGCGCGAACCGTACCGTCCACCCCCTTCATCACGGTATCGTCCGGTATCGCGCCTATCTTGATCAGATCGAGCGAATGCATCCGTTCGATCTCCACATCTTCATGAATCTGTACCTGATCGAGACGGAGCCCCATATCAAAGATGATGATGTCGCCGCCGACATGCACCGCTGTCATATTCCTGCCCATCTCATTATATCCGCCAACTGCTATAATACCAATATCGTCCAATTATAGTCCTCCGTGTGAAAATATTATTATCATAAAAAAAGTGTAGACGTGAGGCATCTTAAGGGATTTGGTGGATGCCCGGATTTTTATGATTCTCGCGTCACATTCGATGCTCTCGAAGCATCTGACCAGATAGAGACTTTTTGTTATCTTCTGAAATCGGGTTTTGGAAAACCCACAGAGAGCACAGAAGGCATAAGAGAAAACAACAACTCTGTGCCCGGCCAACGGCTTTGCTTCGCAGACCACGTCCTCTGTGGTTAATCTTGCCATAACCCATATCCGCCCAGAAGAAATTAAAAAGCCACGCTAGATATGCAAATCCTTTTGATGCCGCATCCCATATCGTCATACATGACAGGACTCGTGGTATTCGGGCAGGAGGAGATGAAGCGCTACCTCCGCCTCTTCGCAGAAGCAATTCGGCTCGGGCTTCGCTTCCATCTATTGATCGAGGGACCTCCAGGCACAGCGAAAACGCTTGCCGTTAACCAGATGGTATCTTCTCTAAAAAAGGAGGTTGGGGACATCCCGTACGTGCGGGTGACTGGCAGTCAGGATGCGCTTCCAAGCGATCTCATTGGCGACCTTGATATTGGAAAATACCGGAAAGGCGAGATAGATATCCTTGCAGGACCCCTGTTCGGTGCGCATGGCAGCGATATGCCGGGAATCGTGTATGCCGATGAACTGAACCGTTTCAGCGAGTACACGCTGATCATATTCACAGAGATCATGGCGGAGTGGCAGGTTTCGTTTCCGAAGACCCCGATCACCAAACCGCTTCGCGCGAACGTGATCGCAACCATGAACCCATACGACATCTCCGGCATCACCGAGGTTCCGCAGCACATCCTGGATCGGTTCAACGCAAGGATCGTTGTTAATTATCCTGACAAGGAGACCGAACTTAAGATCGCAGCCCAACATACGGAGTACTACTACAAAAAGTTTGCACCCCGCCTCAAATCGTTATTCCACCCACTCGTGAGCACCACGAGAGCAATGCGGAAGCTCGGAGTCCCACTCGGACCAAGAATATACCTATCGACGCTAGACTTGCTTGCGCTGGAACTGTCCTCGATCGGATCGATCGATAACGACATCGTAATCCAGCATTACGAGAATGCGATCCGGTCTAGAATCGGGAATCTCGAGGAGGACAAGCAGTCCGAGTTCTTGAGTACGGCATCGATTGCGCTGCGCGGGGAACTTGAAGGGGCAAAGAAATAACAAGTATATATTGTTTTTAACCACAAGATTTATATGTGATAATTACATATTCGGGGGTGGTGATAACTCATGAAAGATTTATCAGTTAAAGTACTGGACGATGACGACGAGGAATTTGTCGACATATTGATCAAACAGGGACTGAAACGGAATACTGCCAAGGTGCTTGCGTATCTGAAAGGCGTTGATACAGCGACATCGAAAGACCTCGAGGTCGGCTCGGACTTAAGGCAGCCCGAAGTCAGTATTGCGATGCGAGAACTGCGCGCAGACAGCTGGGTCGCCGAAACTGACGAGAAGAAGCCGGGAAAAGGGCGTCCTTACAAGGTATATTCGCTCAAGGTTCCTATCGGTGAAATTATAGTGAAATTGGAGGAGAAAAAGAAGTTAGAGGTAGAGGAAGCGATGAAGAACATCGAACGGTTGAAAGCGTTGAGTGCTTGATGCGCTCAACCTTTTTCATATCCGGATACGATCTCTTCTCCCTCTACAAAGACCAGATCATTTTTTATTGCGTATTTTTTCGCATCCTCTTTTGTCAGTGCATATCCGGTCTCCGAATCGAGCATCTCGCAGATGCAGAGCACCGGGTTTATGCCTGCAAGTTCTGCAAGCGCTATCGAGAGTTCGGTCTGCCCTTTACGCTCTTTTAATAGATCTTTTGCACCGCGCAGCACTGCAACGTGACCCGGGGATCGAAACTCGCTCGAAAAATCAACCACATCCCCGGCAAGCGTGGACTCGACGATCTCGTCCAGTTTGCGGATGGTGAGCGCGCGATCCCGGTCCGGGATGCCTGTGAATGTGTCCCTGTGATTCACCCAGAGTGAAAACGAAGAACGGGAATCGTAATGCAGGTCTCCTTCGGCGAGATGTGCCAGATCTGGCAGCCGCCTGAGAATATCAGCCGCGAACGGAAGCCCGAGACGCTCGGCAGCCGCATCCGGTATCACAGCGCACAAAAGCCCGCCGCCGTAGATGCGCATCTCTGCAATGTCCCGCGGGCTGATCGATCTTGCCGGTATCATAAAGTCAGTCTCGCCTTCGCGATCCGCGGCGTCGTACAACAGTACCATTTTGTCATTTCTAATCGCATCGATTGCGTCTTTTATGTTCTGCATAACACTACCTCTACCTTACTCTCATCATCGACCCGCAGATGCTCCCTGAGGTTCACCGGCGCCATAACCTCGATTATGTTATCGGGATAGTTCTTTCGGTTCGGGATGACGATTGCGCCATACGTGCCATCGATTTTCACGTTGAAACATTTTGCAGACCCAAATGTCCGAACTCCATCCTCAAATCCTTCTATGCGAATGTCTTTCATGGCATCCAGCTGTTTTCTCGTATTTACGCTGTAGGGATTCAGTTCGATATTAAGTGTGCCCGGATATGGCGTAAATCCGAGTTTCTGCTCAAACTGCTGCAGGTAACCATCGAGCATAGTATAGTATCTTCCCTCGCCAAGTCCGGTGCATACCACACCAGCCAGCCGGATCTCATCAACGCTTCCGAATATCTGCTGGTAATCCTGATACTCCTTCTGAAGAGCGATCATGCCTGTTTCAGTGATCACAATCTCCTGACCGTTCGGAAGCATCCTTCTTGCGATCATATTCTCCTGTTCCAGGAGTTGCAGCTTGCGAGATGCGGTCTGCGGACTTGTCTTGAGATAGTGTGCAAATTCGGCAGACGATATGGCGATGTTCGATTCGAGTGCGCCAAGCAGCGCCAGCCGTTTGAGTGGTTCGATGGGCATGGTATCTTTGTCATCCATTTTTGAGATGGTTATCACATATTGGACGGGGGACTTTAAAGGTTGTGGTTGCGTTTCGGATAGCCGCGTGATCGGCGCAGCATGTGGTGCCATTTTATTTTATGCCGCAGAATGATAATTGAATAAAATATGAAAATCATCGCCAAACACCCATGCACCAAATGCGAGCGCGACGCAGTCGTATTCCAGCCATACTCAGGCATGTACCTCTGCAAAGAACACCTGATCGATGACGTCACGCGCAAGGTCAAGCGGGACATCCGCAAGTACAACCTCCAGCCGGGCACGGTCGCTGTCGCATTAAGCGGCGGCAAGGACAGCTCCGCGCTCCTACACCTCCTGCACAAGATCTTCGCGCCAAGCCGGAAGATCAGAATCACCGCAATCACGATCGATGAAGGTATCAGCGGTTACCGCGAAAAAACGATCGAAAACGCGAGCGACCTCGCATCCGATCTTGAAATTCCGCATACCATCGTCTCATTCGAGGATGCATTCGGAAGAACACTTGACGATCTCATGAAAGAGAGCGACCGCCCGCCATGCTCGGTCTGCGGCGCGCTCCGGAAGAACCTTCTCAACAGAACCGCGAAGCAACTTGGAGCCAGCCATCTTGCGATCGGGCACAACCTCGATGACGAGGCGCAGACGATTCTCATCAATCACCTGCGCGGCGATATCAGGCGGCTCGTCAGGTTGTTATACGCGAGAGTGCAGCCGGACCTAGTCCCGCGCATCAAGCCCTTGCGGCACGTTCCCGAGAGTGAAGTTGTGGCGTACGCGGGCGCGGTTAGGCTTTCTGTCTGCCCGAAGAAGTGCCCGTACGTGGATGAGGC
>JAUVWP010000173.1 GCA_030604085.1 Methanosarcinales archaeon
AGTCTCAACAAAGTGTTTGAATATCGACATAGCCCCCTCTCCGCTCGTATAGATTGCCGTAAGATCGCACATACTGGTATTCACATTCTCGCTCACGATCGTGATCAGTGCCTCGTTTCCATCAGTGATCAGTAAGCCCCCACTTGCCATCGATTTATCGGCAGAAAATGCTCTGATTTGTGCCCCTGGAATATCCCTTGTAATCTCTTCGAGTCCTTCGCTCCGCGAGCCAGTTACCCGAACTGTGACCCCCTCTTCGATTTTATTGATTATTTCACATTTTACATTCTCAAAAATCGGGTATGTCTTTGCAATCTCGTGAAACGATGGATAAGACGCAGCAAAGATGATATCCGCCTGTGCGCCCCTGATCATCTCGATAATTTTGTCGCTTACGTTTTTAACTCCGCTTATCGTCCATATCGCCTCTTCTCGTGCTTCCATCTTCGGTGTTTGATAGATTTCTTCAAGTGCAACAAGCGCGTTTTCACTCTCTGCTACAAAACAATCTTTCAGTTTTTCAAGGGCAATCTCAGGAGAAACCGCCCTGTATCTCATCGGTTTGGAGGACTGGACCTCGACGATCCCCCGTTCTTCAAGCCTATTTAGCGCACCGTACACAGCAGAACGCGGGATCCCTGAGACCAGATGGATGTCCGATGCTGTTCCGCTTCTGATCTTCACAAGTGCGGTGTACACCTTTGCCTCATACTCGGTGAGCCCGAGATCACGCAGGGATTCGACAGCGGTCTTCATAATACCTTATCTGTTGCACCACTTTAAATATGTTTTGATTCAACCAACTCATTCGTTGTTTTTATAATACTGACAAAAGCAGTATAAGCCAACTCAAGATATCCATTGCGTAAAATCAGCAAATCACTGATCACCATGCGATCGCTCCCACTCCTCAAGCGACACCGAGAACCTCCGTTCGACGTCTTCCCTGTGCAACGAGTTGTAACTGCAGAACGGAATCACACGTCCGTCCGGAGTTGCATAATGGATGCCACAACGCTCTACCCGGTTGAGATCAATGTTGTAGAGATCCTGAAAGTGCATGATGCCCAGAAAGAGGGTTTTTCGATGGAATTGTTTTATGACATCTTCCGTACCTTTGGTGAGTGCGTTGATAAGCAGTTTTTTCACATCCACGCTCCTCGGTGCTTTTTTTACATCGATAAACTGCGTGAGATGCGATACAATACCTGCAGAGACATGCAGTTTGTTAATCGTCTTATGATCATACTTTCGAGCAACCTCGCCCAGATATTCGAGCAATCCCTCGACATCGATGAACCGCGTGATCGGGATGTATCTGCCATTCTCTACGTAGACATAAGTCCCAGCACCGCAGTGCGGATGCATCGTGAATTTCACCTGTGGTTCTCCTTTCCTGACCTCACCGAAGTTTGATATCGGGACCACGAATGGAACCGGATAGAAATTATCTTTCGTGATCTCGCCATCGGTCTGCTCTTCGATGCATTTGAATGCATCCGGAATCGTGAATCTCCACTTTTCACGATCCTCTTGATTG
>JAUVWP010000157.1 GCA_030604085.1 Methanosarcinales archaeon
CATTTTGAAGAAATATCTCCAGAAATCATACAACCGCTGTAAAAACCGGTGGACGAAGAAGAATATGGACGTCATGGAACTCAACGACTCGCACGGAGACTTCGAGTTCAAGACGTTCAGGATAACAATCAACCAGAAAGAAACAGACATCGTCGAAGCGATCAACTCATTGAAGAAAGACGGCGAAAAACTCGAAAAGCTCTATCACGGAGAAACAAACGGTTTTGTCGAGAACGTATACTTTGACAAGCATATATACCAGCCATTACTCGCCAAACACGATGAAAACTCTCCCAAGTATGAAATCAGTCCCGTTGGTTTGAATGATGGTGAAAAACAGTTCATGAGGGATTTAAAGGACTATGTTGACAACAACGG
Source organism: Methanosarcinales archaeon (assembly GCA_030604085.1). Lineage (GTDB taxonomy): Archaea > Halobacteriota > Methanosarcinia > Methanosarcinales > Methanogasteraceae > Methanogaster_A. The sequence goes on from JAUVWP010000157.1 coordinate 379, forward strand.
ATCAAAATTCACGGATCGGAAGATGTTTGTACTGAGAAATCGCCCCAAGAAAGGTATCGGGTTCTTTGTTGAGACTGTGAATTTTTATCCAGATTTCGTCATCTGGATCAAAACTGAGGACAAACAACACATCATCTTCGCAGACCCGAAAGGCCTAGTTCGTGTGGAAAAAGGTTTCGACGATGAGAAAATCCAACTACATAGACACATAAAGGATATTGAGAAACATCTGGCTAATAAATTGCTGGATAAGGGTGAAAATCAAGAAATTTCGCTGAATTCTTTCATCATATCAGTGACACCGAAAAAAGACATCCGATCAACTTTCAAAAGCAATGAATTAAGTACGTATGAAGAACGCAACGTTCTGTTTCAGGAAGATAAAGAATGCATCCAGAAGTTGTTGAGATGTGCACTCGATGATTAATTATCCAGATTCTCTCTGATTTCCACCTTTCTCGCGTTGAATCGTGACGATTTTATGAAACATTACCACAGGGATCAATACAGAGACGACCGTGCACATGATAAAGTCGAAATTCAGCGATTCTGTGCGAAGTAAGACATGGACATCGCGGGTGAATGTCTTGTGCAAGATTATTTGTCACAATATTTGTGTGGTTATTCAGGAAATGCATGAATTGGGCATACAACCGGATTTTAAGTTCTGTGCAAAAAGTTCAGAGAGTGTGTATAAAGTAGAGGGTTGATCCCACTATTCATTCCACTTCCTCCAGCACCCCCATAATCCTCGAATACGTCCGGCGCCACTCGTTAAACCCGCAGCCGGAGTTCCAGGGCATGCCCGCTCTTAATTCCAGCACCAGATCGTAGAGTTCCTGGGGCATCCACGGCGCCTTGAAATCGAACTGGTCGAAGTCGCCCCATTCCTCAAGGGTCGTGAGGCGGACGAGACCGTGCCGGATTGCGGTGTCGTAGAGTCGTGTACGCGGATACGGAGTGAAAAACGACAGCAGGATATCGATATGCTCAAGCCTGTCCTGCTCGCCATATATCGAGATCATCCTGTTAATCGCCTTAAAGGTGCGTTTGACCTCCTCCATCGTATCCACGCCCGGGATTCCCACCATAAAGGAGGAGCGGACATCGATGTCGTGTTTCACGCACTGTCTGGTACAGATCTCGATCTGCTCCACCTTCGCACCCTTGTTTATGGCGTCCAGTGCCGCCTGATACCCACTCTCAGTGCCGATGAAGACCTCAACGATTCCAGCCTGCCGTACCAGTGACCACAGATCATCGCTCATTTTGGACAACTGCTCCATCCTTCCGTTGACGCTTGTGAGCCGCACCCCGAAGTCTCTTTCGATGAGTAGCCGGCTAAGTTCCTTTACGCGGCGGAGATTTAAGAAAAAATCGCTATCCCGTATCATGAACGTGTCGATGTTGTAGGTGGTTGCCAGATGCGCAAGCTCGTCCACCACCCTCTCGGGATCCAGTGCAGTCCAGTGCCGTTTGCAGAAGATTGGTTCGGAGCAGAAATAACAGGCTGATGCGCAGCCCTGGCTGATATAGTAGTCGATGCATCGCTCGCCTGCCTTGTATCCTTTGATGTGGCGTTCCACATCGATTAGCTCGTAGGGGATGGCCGGAAACTCGTTTAAGTCGGTGAACTCCCTGTCCGGGTTGGTGATTATGCGCTCACCTGCTTTGTAGGATACTCCCTGCACCCCATCCAGTGTCTCACCGGAGTGTAGTCGCTCCACAACCTCCTTAAATGTGATCTCGCCTTGCCCCCTGACCACGATATCAATATTGGGGTTCGCAAGCGTCTGTTCTGGCTGGGTGGTGGGATGGTAGCCGCCCCAGATCACGGGCAGGTCCGGATACTGCTCTTTCACGGCGGCGGACACATTAAGCCCGTCCCGGATCTGGTAGCAGGTCATGCTGCTCATCCCAAAGCAGAGGGCATCGCGGCAGGCGTCCAGTATCAGATCCGTGTAGTTGGCATCCACTGGGGCATTGATGATCGCAACCGTGAAATCGTCCGTGACCATCCTGGCTAATACCAGCAGGGACAAAGGGATATTGACGAGAGGCACCTGAAGCGACGTGGTCATCTTGTTGACGACGGCTACCGAGTGCTTCACAGGCATTGGATTAAAGAGGACGATATCAGGTGGCATGGTACTGACAGGGGGGGGGGAGATAAATATAATTTACCCCTTCAGCACAGATCAAAAGGATCTATCCGA
>JAUVWP010000023.1 GCA_030604085.1 Methanosarcinales archaeon
CATACGGCAACATGGAGGTCAAGACTGCGAGTGCTGATCGTATCACGCTCGAGAACGATGGCGACGTTGATCTGAGCAAGAACACCGAAGTCGAGATCATGAAGGATATGTACTTCAAGGTGGCAGACAGTGACACGGTGCGGTTCTACCCGTACAAGGTAGTCACCATCGAGGGCGTAGCGGCAGATGAGGAAGAGGCGGAAGAGGAGGAGACTCCAACTAACGTGACTGCGGACGTGAACGTAACCCCGGCCGCTGTAGTCACGCCAACGGCTGAAGAGGTAGCAACAGCTGAAGAGGTAGCAACAGCTGAAGAGACTGCACCTGAAGAGGCAGCAACCGAGAAGAAGACTCCAGGCTTCGAGGCAATCTTCGCAATTGCTGGACTGCTTGCAGTCGCATATCTTGTGCTCCGACAGCGAGAGTGAGTGAGACTCCGTGAAGGGAGGAGATCCTCCCTTCCGACTTTTCTTTTTTTGAAATACGTTCCAATAGGCTCTAACTGAGACTATACGCTCTTTTATATTCCAATCAAACTTCCGGTTTGCGCAATCAAAAATTAGCAGCGATCAAAATCAGCAGAGTTTATCTGAGATGCGGGGGGTGGGATTCGAACCCACGAACTCCTGCGAGACTAGGCCCTGAACCTAGCGCCTTTGACCTGGCTGGGCAACCCCCGCTGGGATGAACGCGTGAATGGACCGATCGGGATTCGAACCCGAGGCCTCTTCCATGCCAAGGAAGCAATCTACCCCTGATCTATCGGCCCTATCACGAGGTACTGCTGGTATTGGCAGGAGGTGGTTATCAATATTGTGGTGAACCGGAATTCCGGCTGTTCACACCCAACCCCGGATCATCCACCCCCACCTCGGCAAACGCCCGCGCACGCCTGAGACACGACTCGCAGACTCCGCACGGCAGATCGCCTGACTCATAGCACGACCACGACAGCCCGAGCGGCGCATCGATCGCCACTCCGAGACGAATGATCGCAGTCTTATCGAGGTCGATCAGCGGCGCATCGATTGTAGGTGGCTTAAGTGTGCCGTATTCGAGCACCCGGTTGAACCGCTCAACGAATTCAGAAGAGTTATCAGGAAACGTTGCCGCTTCTTCAGCATCGAAACCAACTGTGATGAGCTCGTACCCGCTGTTCTCAGCATACCCTGCCGCAATCGACAGGAAGAGAAGATTCCTTGCCGGGACCCAGACGCGTCTCGCGGAATCCACCGCAGCCCCGCCATCCAGTTCATGCTCCGCAAGCTCTGGCAGCGCGGACGCATCGGTGAGCGCACCCCCAAAATTTCGGATCCACGGAAGTTCGATAACCTCGTGCGGCACATCGAACTTGCGGCAGATCTGGATTGCGTGCTCGATCTCTTTTGCCGCTGCTCGCTGCCCGTAATCGAATGTGAGCGCGAGGATTTCCGAGCAGCGGTCGTACGCGTGCTTGAATGCGACGGTTGAGTCAAGTCCTGCTGAAAGGAGGATCACTGATCTCATGCTCGCATGTATTCCCGCACGATCTCGGCAGACCCCTCGGATTTGAACGCATCGATGAATGTACTCGCCTCTTCGTAAGCCCGATCCTCGATTACCGCTACGGTCTCCTCGTCGAGAGAATAAAGCTCCTTAAAAAACTCTTTTACCGCAAACTTACTGTTCTTGCCAAATACCTCGACATCGCTCTTCCCCTCTGCCGAATAATTCGTAATCGTCCAGTCCCATATCCGCTGGTGCAGATCGGGCTGCTCTTCCTGGAGGACGTCCCAGACCAGATTCATCCAGAAGGTGCCGACGTTCCCTTTGATGATATCGCCATGCGGGAACTGTTCTGCAATCAGCCGCCGCGGCGTTCCTGTGATACCGTGCTGCGCGATCCGCACATCAAGATCGTTATCATGGAGCGCTTTTGCCACCTCTTTCGTCCGCGGGATGTCGATGCTTATCTGTTCGATCGGGTTGCCATCTTTGTCAAAGATGTTTCCGTGTGTGCTGCCGTTTGCGATAGCAAGAACCTGCGGATATATTCCGGCATCATTTAGCGACCTGATGAAGATCACCGCTTCTTCAGGTGTTGTCAGAACCATTCCGGAATCGCCGGTCCTCCCGATCTCGCCAACCTCGACCTCCAGCCCGAAATCGCTGCCGCCCATCTCTGACTCGATGAACCGCGCAAGCTCGATCGTTGCATTGATGTTTGGTGCAAGCTCCTCTGCCGTGTCCCTCCCATCGAAATTGAAGAGATGTGAGGCATCGATCGCAAAACTGGTAAAACCGGCATCGATCTGCGCTGCGATCAACTCCTTAACCGAATTGAGTTCTTCGAGAGTCCCCTTCTTGACACCGATGTGATCCGCATGTAGCGCCCAGATATCAAGACCGACCGATCCTGCGGCTGCATAAGTTCGCATTGAGAGTTCCGCAGGGGTAAGCCCGGTGTACCCGCCTTTAAGGTTGCACTCCGACTTTGCCAGTTCGATTAAGATAGCGGAATCGAGATCCTTTGCGGATCTAAAAATACCTGTTGTTACACCGGGAATGATCCGGGTGTTGCATGCCATGATTATGCATTTTTCGTCCTTTAAAGCATTGAATATGACCGAGCCTGATATTGGATTATACCCCATAAAGATCGCCTGCCCCATATTTGGGCTCATGCATTAATACTTTTCCTCTGCGCCTCTGCTGTGGGTGCGTCAATCCTGGTGCTTGTATCCGGTTGGAGATCACGGATGACCCGAATTTGGATGCCACTGAATATAGAGTGATTTCACTAAAATTAGGGTTGTATCCGCGCCCCATCACTCTACAAAGAGCACCTGACTCCGCTTCGGACCGATCGAGACGATCCCGATGCCAACTCCGAGAATCTCCTCGATCCTGTGCACATAATCCTTTGCAGCGGCAGGCAGGTCGGAAAACGCATCCGCCGAAGTGATGTCCTCGCACCAGCCATCCATAGTCTCATACACAGGAACACATCGCGCAAGATCGGATGAAAGTATCGGAGGATGCTCGATCAGCTTGCCATCCAGTTCATAGCCGGTGCAGATGCTGATCGGGTCGAGCCCGTCGAGAACGTCCAGTTTCGTCAGTGTGATGCTCGTGTACGCATTGAGTTCTACGCTTTTTCTCGCAAGTGGAGCATCGAACCAGCCGCACCGCCGCGGTCTGCCGGTGGTGGTGCCAAACTCAGCCCCGGCTGTCCGGAGCGTCTCCCCGATCTCGCCGTGATCTTCGGTCGGTAGCGGACCCTCCCCGACCCGCGTGATGTACGCCTTGACGATCCCAATCACATGATCGACCCGGGTCGGTCCGACTCCGAGATACATGCATGCGCTTCCTGCCACGGTGCTTGAGGAGGTTACGTACTTCTGGGTGCCGTGGATGATATCGAGATGTGCACCCTGCGCACCCTCCGCGAGCACGTCCCTGCCGGAATCGAGTGCACGGTTCAGCTCATGCGAGACATCGGTGATGTACGGCTCAAGCGTGGCGCCGTATCCGGTATAATCAGGGATGCTTCCGCGCACCACACCGGGATCGCCTCCGAGATCGACGATCGCACGCTCCTTCTGGGGTGCAAGTTCGTCCATGAGTCGGGGGAAAGCATCTTTGTTGGCGAGATCTGCCAGCCGCACCTCGTCCCTTGATATCTTGTCGATATACGCAAATCCGATGCCTCGAGCGGTTGTCCCGATCTTTTCTGTCCGTCTCTGCTCGCGCAGTTTGTCCATCTCGATGTGATACGGCATGATGATGCTTGCTTTCGCATCGATCCCGAGTTTCTCAGGGATTATCTCGATTCCGGCACTTCTGAGCATATCGATCTCCTGAATAAGTACTATCGGATCGACAACCACGCCTGGACCTATCAGGAGCCGGGCATCGGTGAGAACGCCTGACGGGATCAGGTGGAGTTTGTAGGTGTCGTCTCCGACGATTACGGTGTGCCCTGCGTTATTTCCGCCCTGAAACCTGACAACGAGATCATAATCCTTGCCCAGGACATCGACGATCTTTCCCTTGCCCTCGTCGCCGAACTGAGCGCCTGTGATGATGGTGAATATGTTCCTGATTATGGCGCTTGGAGTTGTAAACTCTTTTGGACGAAAACGTCGAGACTTGGCAGCCCCCGTTAACCCCAGTGTTCCCGGTTACCTCGACGCCATCCCAAACACATTCTCCAGATAATACCTCGAATACACAGCACCAAGCGGATTGTGCGCAAGCACACGATCCTTCACCGCAAGTGTGGTCACAGGCGCATCCGAGTGCTCCGTAAAGAGGATGTCGTGCCCGATGCAGAGCCCTATTATGATATTTAACTCGGTGCCCTCCGCATTCAGAATCGCTGCCTGCCCGAGCGGATTACACATCGTCTCATGCGCTCCGGAGTCCCGGATCTTTGCAAGCCCGAGATCGCCTTTGTCAGTCCCGCCGACCTTGCAGCAGACCGAATGCACCTCGAAATCCCGCGTAAGGATCTCATGCACGATTCTCGCTTCTGCAGAAAGCCCGATACAGAATGCAATCCCAACTCTCTCGAATTTCATCTTTTTACAGAACAGGATCAGTTCTTCGAGGCGTGTGAGTTCCATGTACTTCGATTCGATTTCGGAAGCGATTCGCATCGTCTCCTTTGCTGGTGTATAGTCGATATCTGTCGCTGTTTTCGTGCAGCTTTTGCCCTGCTGGCAGTCCTTGTTGTCACAGAGAGCGCATTTCATATCTTCACCCCAAAGTACCGTTTGTCCCCGTGCACAGTCTCGACGACCGCGCCTTGCTCTATAAGTTCCCGCAGATACTTCGCCGCCGCGTTCCGGTGCATCCCAAGCGATCCAGCGATCTGATCCATCGTAAGCGGTCTCCGTTCCAAAAGCGGCAGGATATCCGCACGAACCTCGATCCGCTTCTCCGCGATGATCTCAACATCAAAATTCCCGCCAAACGCCTCCTGTAGCCGCACCATCTCATCCTCCTCCACAGGCATGACATCCTCGCATGGTGGTCGCACAACGGTATTTAACTGAACCCGGTCAGGATCTATTAGGGAGATTGCGTCCGACAGCGCCGTTATTTCGTCAGTTCCGTCGTTTACGCCCCTCACGAACATGATCTCGAGCCAGAACTCTCCTCTAAACACCTCCCGAAACATCCTGAGTCCTTCGATGATCCGGCCCACTGAAAGACTCTTATGCGGCTGATTCACAGCACGAAACGCGGAAGCGGTGGCAGCATCCAGCGACGGCAGCACGACATCAGCGTTTAAGAGATCGTCTCGCACATCTTCCCGGAACAAAAGAGATCCGTTGGTTATCACCGCAACAGGGATATCGGTCATCGTCTTGATAGCATTGATCATGTCGCCGATCCCCGAATGGAGTGTCGGCTCCCCTGATCCTGCAAAAGTGATATAATCTATATCCGCCTCCGCCTCCGGTAAGAAATTCTGTAGCTCACACAAGATCAAATCTTTCGCAATGTACTCCCGCCTCTGCACGGTCTTGTTCGTGGTTCGTCCGAGCTGGCAGTAGACGCAATCGAACGTGCAGGTCTTGTACGGTGTGATATCCAGACCAAGCGACCTCCCGAGCCTGCGGGACGGCACAGGACCAAATAGGTGGCTCATGTTACTCAAAGGTAAACACCCTACCAACACCATTCTTATGGTATGCGTCCGGGAATCGCGAGACGATCTCGCTTAGATGCTGGGTGCAGTGGCACGGAGAGAGGAACTTTACGCCGTTTAGCAGGCGATAATCGCTAAACCCGTGAAATCCCCCGATGATTCCGCAGATATCCCCAACTCCAGATGCTGCGCCCATGATCTCCCCGATTCCAGGGTGTGCGCATCCTGTGATGACAATCATGCCAATTTTAGTTTCCAGCACCAGTGACTGCTCCTTTATGGATGTGCCAAGTTCTCCGGTGGTGTGCACCCGATCGCAGATCTTTACTGGTTCGCGTACCTCTATCACTGGATTTTTGATCTTGTTCTTAAACGACTCCGAGAATGACGTCAGCAGATAGACCTCAGCATCGCGGTTCGTCCTGAGAAGGTCGGACAAGCCGCCTGTATGGTCCCAGTGTTCATGCGAGAGTACGATCGTTGCAAGGTCTTCGGGGTCAATTCCCAGTCTTTCCATGTTGCGCAGCAAAATCGATCCGTCCCCGCCGGTATCAAAGAGTATCCGCTTACCGGATACCTCTATCAGGCAGGAGAACCCCCATTCACTCGTAAGTCCAGTGGCAGATGCCTCCGGATATACCTCGTTATCATAGATTGTTGTGAGTTTCATTTACACACCTCTACATTTTTTATCACATCAGAGACCGCTCCATCCGAGAATTTGCCATCCACCAGCCCATACAGATCCAAAACCGTCCGCGCCCTCGACCAGACCCGACGGCTGTGGCGGGCAGCCACTCAATCCGGACCAAGCATCCCGAGAATCTTGATCCCGCGCTCGATGCAGTCCATCTGGTCTCGAATGCGACCCAGATCGGTCTCGCTCTGCATATCAGCAGCGATCTCAGCGATCTTGTCCGAAATAATCCTTCCAAGCGGTGACGCTCCTGTCTTTATCCCGCCTTCTGGCTTGCTCTTCTCTTCCCTATCTTCTCGCTCTCCGCTCACTTCGCCCATTTCCTGCTCCACCATTCTAAAATCGCAGATCGGGCAGCCGACATTTCCTTGATACCGAAACAATGGCGCACCGCAGCGGCGGCAGTGCTCTGCAAGCATCGTCCCGCCAAGTTCGAGCAATCTGGACATGGCATCGATCTCATCCATAACCTCCTATCGATCACCCATCTTTAAATATGATATGGTGTGGATATACCACATACAGATTGGAATATGGATGATGCCCATGTCGATCAAAGAAACAGTTGAACAATGCAATATTATTCTGGATACTATCCTGAACGATACATCGGTGCCCCGAAATATACGGCATGCAGCAGACGAAATAAAGAAAAATTTATCAAATGAAGAGGAATCGATCTCATTCCGTGCTGCAAACAGCCTTAATATTCTAAATAAGATCACAAATGACCCGAACATGCCGATGCACACTCGCACTCTCGTCTGGAATCTTGCAAGCCAGTTTGAGATGATTGCAGTCGAAGAGTGATGCATGATTGGAGATTGATCTGTCATGGAGCCGGAACAGGGCGACCGGGTGCGCGTTATAACCGATTGCGTGACGTACGAAGGCGTGCTGATGCCGAGCACCACCGGTCGGATCGTGATCAAATTGGATAACGGTTACAACGTCGGAGTGGACAAGGGCGCGCAGATCGAACTGGTCGAGAAGAGAGCGCCCGGATCCGGAGAATCCGAAAGGGAAAGAAAACAAGAATGGGCTGAGAGGGACGATCTGCCGACTGTTGCGATACTTTCGACCGGCGGAACCATCGCAAGCAGGGTCGATTACCGCACAGGAGCAGTCACTGCCCAGTTCACGGCAGAGGATGTCCTCGATGCGATACCGGAGTTGCGAAAGATCGCAAACTACCGCTCAAGGGTCGTCTACAACATCCTCTCAGAGAACATGCGTGCCGAGTACTGGGTCGAACTTGCGCGCGCCATCGCGGAAGAGATTGAGAACGGCGCAGACGGCGTGATCGTGACGCACGGCACCGACACCATGGGATACACCGCGGCAGCGCTGTCATTCATGATCGAGACCCCGGTTCCGATCGTTCTCGTGGGTTCGCAGCGCAGCGCCGACCGACCCTCAAGCGACAATGCGATGAACGCGATCTGTGCCGCATCGGTTGCGGTAAGCGACATCGCGGAGGTCTGCGTGGTCATGCACGGGAGCACGTCAGACGACTTCTGCCTGATCCACCGCGGAACACGGGTTCGGAAGATGCACACCTCACGAAGGGATGCGTTCCAGTCTATCAACGCGTCGCCCATCGGCAGTATCGATTATCCGCAGTGTGAGATCAGGACGTTTACCGACTATATAAGGAGGGGGGAGCGAGGACTTGTACTTCGTGACGGCATGGAGCAGAAGTGTGCGCTTCTCAAGTATATACCAGGAGCAAGCCCTGAACTTCTCAGGTTCTGCAGTTTTTCAGGATACCGGGGAATCGTTATCGAGGGCACCGGGCTTGGGCATGTCGCTTCCGACTGGATCGAATTAATCGAGTACGCGGCATCAGGCGGCATCCCTGTCGTGATCACGTCCCAGTGCCTGAACGGAAGGATATGCGACCGGGTCTATGATACCGGGCGGGATATGCTTAACGCAGGCGCCATCGAGGCTGAAGACATGCTTCCCGAAGTCGCACTCGTGAAACTGATGTGGTCGCTCGGGCAGGGGTGGGAGTACGATGATGTCTGTGCGAAGATGACTGAGAACATCGCCGGTGAGATCAGTGGGAGTTCCGGATGGCACGTCTGATCATCTCTGACATCATGCTGAAATCGTATCTACTTCAAAAAGTATGGTAAAACTCATCTCCAGTCTTTCTGAAAGATGTACCTAAAAACCTCAATCTGCGTTCATCAGTGTTAATCTGTGGCTAAAAGCCATATCAGACACAGATTAACACGGATTACACTGATTTAAGGTAACATTTGCGTAAATAAGTGTCATATTTTTTACCTCTTTATTATGTGTTCATTTTATATTTTTCCGTTTTTGCGGGGTTCGGAATTTTATATAACGGAACAAGGGTATCCGAAGTTGCCCGATAGGGCAATTTCACAGAGTGCAAGGGCGATAGCCCGCCGCGGATACCTTTTGTTATACGACCCGTTAGAGCAAGGAGCGACGCAGCGTTCCACCCGCCGTTTTTATTAAATGCTTTCATATCTTCATTTTTTAATCACTTTATCGCATATCTATGAAAATGAATACGTTATTATATCGTGCTAACTGCAGTATTATTTTTTGCTAATTTAACTGCTTCATCAGCTGATTTTAAATCTTCCACTAATTTGTCTTTTTCTAATTGTAATTTTTCATCCAAAAATTTATGTCTAAGGTCGCAGTCAATCAATATATCGCTCCATTTTCTAACATAAATTTTGTAATTATCTTCATCATGAACTAAGCCTTCTTCACCCTTTCTTTCATGACTCTTTATTTCGCCTTTTATATAACCAGAAGAATCAAATTTGTTTCCAGCTAAAATAAAGTTCCAAGTATAATTATCCGCATTAAACTGAGGAATTTGTAAAATCGTTCTCATATATCCTTTAACCTGAGAAAGACATTCCTCATTCAATGATTTACTAGGATGTTTGAGTTCAATTATTAAATTATGTACCGTGTCCTGATTTTTTTGTTGTCTGCATAAAAAAATATCTACTTGTTTCTGTTTATTTGGATGGTCTATAGAAACATTCTTCTTTTCACCTCTGAGAATATAAAGATGGTTTCGTAAAGCTTTTTCAAAATTGTCTTCAGCCGCTGCAACTAAATTATATCGTTCCCCAAATATCCACGTATGACATTCAACAATTTTTTGTAAATGGCGTATTTCATTTGCTTTTAGTTCGGAATTAAATAAAATTTGGTGCAATAAATTCAATGTCGCATACCTGTCTTTAATGAGGTTTATAGTTTTAATTATTTTATTAAATGAAGTAACCTTCAGTAAATTACTCAATTCCATCCTTTCTTCGGGATCAAGTTCAACAATTTTTTCAACAATTTCTATAACTCTTTCTCTTTCATCTGAGACCAACAATAAGTCTAAGAATCCAACAATTATGTGTTTTTGATCTTTTGTTAAACTTGAGAATATCTTGGGTTGAATTTCATATACTCCTTTAATAACATCTTCAAGATCTTCAATTTGAATATTTTTAAACTCGTTCTCTGTTTTAGCATCTATAATCCCCTCTCTTTCAAAATCTTCAATAATTTTTAGAGATTGTTGCTTTAAGAAGGGTTTCCTTTTTTTTCTTAGAAAGTTATGTAGTTTTTTCCAAATATACTTAAATTCGTCGTCTGAACGAGAACCACCTAACAGCGCTTTTTGTGAAGATTCCTCACTTGATTTAAAATTAAAATTTTTGAAATACTCACTTGATAGGTACATGCTGTGGTGAAAATCGTCACCTTGTTTGTTTAACTTAGTAGTCTCCTTATAGACCTCATTATTATCTTCATCCAGATAATAAAATGTAGAATATTCATCATTCAGCTGTTTTAACCATCTGATATAGTTTGATTTAACCAATACACTCGATTCTTCATGTTTAATCTCAAATTCTTCTCTATCTGCTAAAATATCAGTATAGTCAAGATTCTCTCCATTAATAAATAATTGAAAATTTTTGGATTTGTTTAATTCAAGGAACCAGCAAAATTCTTTTTTGATATAATCAATCATTTTCATTATCTCATCATAGTCCCTAATTGACCCCCTAAATCTTGAAAATGAAACAATAGTTCCAGTGTCTTCATCTGTTTTTTGCGGAACTTCATATAGCCCTTCAAACTCATTCAGGGTATTCGCAGATACATTAATATCATATTTATAATGTTCACCCTCTTTTTCATATATGGTTGTCCATTTTGCAGAATTAGCAAAAGTGAAAAAAGTCAGCCTACCCACTCCATTTTTGCCGTGGTATGCTGACTTGTGTTTATCAAATTTCCCCTCCTCTACTTTTTCAGAATCAAATACTGGTTCAAATTTATTTTTTAGTTTTCCGTGATCAATCCCATAACCATCGTCTTTAATCACCAAGCTTCTTAGTTTTTTCACCTCATTAAGTTCATAAATTAACTCTACTTTTTTTGCTTCGGCGTCAAATCCGTTCCAGATATATTCTGAAACCGATCTAGAAAATTGTTTCTCACTGAACTTTAACTTACCTAAAACCGATTTAATTCCTTCCGTATTTATTTTTATAGTGTTTACCACTTTACTTACCCCTGATTCATCAAATAGATATCCTTTTTGTATACTTTGCTCAAAAACTGATTTTGATTGTTTGTTTTTCCTTTATATGACTATAACATAACAAAGTCACCAAACCCCGCACTTAAGTACAGAGCCTATACATAGCGATTCCATGCCACGCATACCACCGCTGCACCTCAACAGCAATACCGCAAGCCCGCCATAAATATCAAATCGCATCATATAATTATAACCAGTGCCGCCATGATACTTAAACCCAACCGATCAGCCCCACGCCCCCTCCGCAATCAGCATGACCAAAAAACCACCCAGAGCCCCTACAGAAGCAGAATCATACTGCCGGCTACCGTCAGCAGCACATTGGCAAACGCATAAGCGCCTGTGTAACCAGCGTTGGCATCCGACTGTACCCCCTGAGATGCCCAATCAGCGGATCAGATCGCTCACACTGAGGCCGGTAACGCCTATCGCAATCAAGACTATTGAAAAGATCTTCAAGGCATTTGCGGGTTCTTTGAAGTACAGGATTCCGATGATGCTCACGATCACAATCCCTGACCCAACCCACACAGCGTAGGCGAAACTGAGGTCAAATGTCTTTAAGGCAAATATAAAGATGGTAAATGCGATTCCCCAGAATACGAAAGTGAGAACAGAGGGAACAAGGTTCGAAAAGCCATCGGAGAGCTTCATACAGGTGGTGCCGCAGACCTCCATGATAATTCCTAATGCGAGAAGTAACCATTGCATCGTTGGTTATAGTCTCCAAAGTGTTAATATGTTCTTCTGTCAGACCCAGAAGCGCAAAGATATTAAGGCATCAGCGACTTCGATTCTTGTATGTACGCAAAGAGACTCACAGCGCTTCCGCCCTATCTTTTCGCGGCGATCGATGAAGCAAAAGAAAATGCGATCAAGCGTGGGGTCGATGTCATCGATCTCGGCGTCGGAGATCCTGACCTGCCGCCGCCATCCCATATCGTCGATGCGCTATGTGCGTCCGCGCACGACTTGGAGCGGCACCAGTATCCCTCGTACATAGGAATGTTGACCTTTCGTGAGGCAGCAGCCGAATGGTACAAAAAGACGTTTAATATCACGCTTGATCCCAGAAGCGAGGTACTTACACTCATCGGATCGAAGGAAGGGCTTGCGCACATCCCGCTTGCGTTCGTAAACCCGGGCGACGTCGTGCTTGTGCCGGATCCGGCATACCCGGTCTACAAAATCGGGACGCTCTTTGCAGGCGGCGTGCCCTACACTATGCCGCTTCTCGCAGAAGCCGGTTTCCTGCCTGATCTGGACGCAATACCTGCCGATGTCGCAGATAAAGCCAAACTAATCTTTCTTAATTATCCGAACAACCCGACTGCGGCAGTCGCTGATCTCTCATTTTTTAAGGAAGTGGTCGATTTCGCAAGCGAGCACGACATAATCGTTGTGCACGACAATCCGTACTCTGAGATCACATTCGGCAAGTACCGTGCCCCGAGCCTCTTATCAGCGCCGGGAGCGATGGATGTCGGGATCGAGATGCACTCGCTATCAAAGACCTACAACATGACCGGCTGGCGCATCGGTTTTGCTGTCGGGAATGTAGAGATCATCTCAGGGCTCGGCACGGTCAAGACAAACATCGATTCCGGGGTATTCGAGCCCGTCCAGGAGGCGGCAATCACTGCGCTCACAGGTCCACAGGATTGTATCAGCGATATGCGCAAGATATACACGGAACGGAGAGACCTGATGATTGCAGGACTACGTACGCTTGGAATCGATGCCACACCGCCAGAGGCAACGTTCTATATCTGGACGCCAGTGCCTGATGGCTACACCTCGCTCTCGTTCTCTGCGATGCTTCTTGAGAAGATCGGGATCGTGGCAACGCCAGGAGTTGGATTCGGGGAGTACGGCGAAGGTTATGTCAGGTTCTCGCTGACGAGCTCCACCGATCGGATAGCGGAAGCGGTCGACCGGATGCATAGTATGTAGTGTTCTGCGTGCTCCGCGTACTGCCTTCGGCGATGCTTCGCATTCTGCGGTAACAGCTCTGACGTCGACGCTTGCGTTAAAATTTAAGGATAATGAATCGCCAGAGCGGTTCATCGATGCCACTGCCCACAGGGCAGGGCATTATAGGTGATTTCTAGAAAATTCGGGCAGTGCCGTGATGCAACAACGTCCCGACCGGGACTCGAACCCGGGTCCATCGCTCCGGAGGCGATGAGGATATCCGCTACCCTATCGAGACTTTTGGAGGAGTGTCGAAGGCACAGAGCCAGATGTGCCCTGTCATGAATTTGCGACTACATTCTAATTGTATGAACATGAGAGGTAATCATATATTGCTTTGTAAAATGACGTCACAACATACTTTGATTTTGTCCTTTTAAGTACCTCAATTAAGTCTGTGGGACTGCTTGGCTCAAATGAAGAGGCTATGGAAAGTACTTTTTCTATAGTTTTCGATCCAACTTTGGGCGTTTCCACCAATGCCAGTATAGATAGCAGCTTCATTTTACAGACTCAGATTCCATTTGAGTTCTGGCGAGTGCAAACAATACGACTATTTCAGCTCCGGCTTGCTCTATCAGATATTTTCCTGCCTTTAAAGATGTGCCAGTCGTTGTCACATCATCCAGTAGGAGTACCTGCCGACCTCTGACGACACTTTCATCCGTCACAGCAAGCGATTTTATTTCTAACTGCATATCGCTGCTTTCGCCTACGGTTTTCTTTGGAATCTCAAAAACCCTTGATATAACATCTGTTCCATCAATTACTGAATGCGAACACAATTGTTTCGCGATCGTCCTTATACCCGATGGTGCAGTTCCTGCGGCATGAGTCGGGATAACACAGATCACATATTCTTCCGTACTTGAAAGAAAGGAACGCAAGCTATTCGTACAGTAGTTAATTCCTTTTGTATTCTGATCTTTTACATCAAGAATCACACGAGAGAACGCATCGAAATTCGGATTATGGCCATCATTCCAGGGATAATATATCCCGAGATTAAATATATCCTGCAGAGCCACTGTATTACTTTCCGAATCTCGGAATATTCGGCAGTGTGTTGTTTCTTTC
The DNA here is from genome assembly GCA_030604085.1 of Methanosarcinales archaeon. Classification (GTDB taxonomy): domain Archaea; phylum Halobacteriota; class Methanosarcinia; order Methanosarcinales; family Methanogasteraceae; genus Methanogaster_A. Next base: position 13,996 of record JAUVWP010000023.1, read on the forward strand.
TCCATTTTCAGGTCACCATGAACAGCGAGCAGTAGTTATTTGGGAGAAAATCAGATAACGTTGTATATCTGAACTTACTACAGATCGCTCCATTATCATTTCATCTGAACATAGCCCATATATGCCGTCCTCTGGTCGAATTTCACTCATCGCATACATATCTTCATTCTTCTCCTATATCAAGTCATTCAACCCGCCACACAAAATTCCTCAGCACAGCCCCGGCTTGCCCGGATTCGTCTGAATCTCTAAACTCCGCACCCCCCCGCTTACCTGCAAGAAGCCCCCGCACATACAGCCGCGCCCAGGTAAACGCTACCGCAGAACCGATGACGTTTGCAGCAACGAGACCCCACCAGATCCCGGTAAGCCCCATACCAAAGTTAAACGCGAAGAGAGCTGCGAATATTGGGATCAGGATAAGTGTACGCAGGATCGTGACAAAAAGCGCGTTCATACCCTTCCCGGTCCCCTGAAAGAGCGAGGAAGAGAGCATCCCAAACGGCACGGCCAAATAGAAGAGACTCACGATCCTTAAGAAGATTACCAGATCGGGTGCGATATGTGCTGCGCTCTCGGACTGCGCGAACATAGCAGCTATCTGGGGGGCGAAGATGAAGGTGGTCACTGCTATCGCCGCTTCTATCAACACACCGATCTTTGTTGCATAGAGATGAGCGATGTTCACCTTATCACAGGAGCGTGCCCCAAAAGCAGCCCCTGTTACCGAGACGACCGCGGTTGCGATACCGATTAAGGGCAGTGTCGCAATCGATACCACCCGCCATCCCGTGGTATAGACCGCAATCCCCTCGATGCTGCCCACCGCCACTACCATGACGTTCATTATCACCATTGTAAACGACATCGAGAGTTGCGTTGCAGAAGCCGGAATGCCTACCTTAAAGATATCCCTGACAATCACTCTATCGAACCCGAAACCGCTGAATTTGAATGATACGTACGTGTACTTCTTAAAAAGCAGCCAGTTTACCATAACCGCAGACGAGATTGCCAGCGATACGAGTGTAGCCCATGCCGCACCCGCGATACCCATGTCGAGAGTGTAGATGAAGATCGGATCCAGTATAATATTGAGACCTGCGCCCAGCGTCATGACATACATGGCTCGCTTGACATCGCCCTCAGCCCGCAGTATAGCGCTTGCGACGCTCGTTATGAATATGAAGATGCTGCCTGCGAATATGATCCTGGCATACGAGACGGCCATCCCTGTTGCACTGCCAGCACCGATCAGGACGAACAAGTCCTCGGCAAAGACAAAGAGCGGGATCGTGAAGAGAACCACAAGCAAGAGCATCATGACGATCGTGTGAACCGCCACGTTGTCTGCACCCTCCTTATCCCTGGCTCCAATCCTTCTGGATATGGCAGACCCGCCACCCACCCCAAGTCCAGTAGAGAGCGCCATGGCTGCAAAGAAGAACGGGAAGACGAATCCGATCGCAGCGAGAGCATCAGCGCCGAGACCTGAGACCCAGATCGCATCGACGAGATTGTAGATCGTCTGCGCTGACATGGCTACAATCATCGGCAGCGACAGTTTTAGGATGGCTTTTTTAGGATCTCCGAGAAGTGTTTTTACGCCTTCGGAGTATTTCTTTTTGTCATTGTCGCTATCTTCCATCCTGCTAACTCTTGCAAGGCAAGTATTAAAGGGTTATCAGTAGATCATCTCTTCATGATCCGCGTAGGCAGGGATAAGAGAGCGGCTCTGATATCGATAGGAGCGACCACATTTCTGGTGGTCATAAAATACGCTGCCGGAATGCTCTCAGGAAGTATCGCTCTCGTTGCTGATGCGATCCACTCACTCACAGATCTGATAAGTTCTATCGCGGTCTTTATCGGTCTTAAGATCTCGGATCGCAAGCCCACAGAGGAGTTTCCTTACGGATTTTACAAGGCAGAGAATATCGTAAGTCTCTTCCTCGCTCTTGCGATCCTTTATGCCGGGTACGAGATTATTCTCACATCGGCCGGATCGGCGGTCGGAGAGGTTATCCTGACCGATCTTCCGTTTGCACTCTCAGTCGCACTGGTATCCCTGGTGTCATCCTTGCTTTTAAGCAATTATAAGCTTAAGATCGGGAGAGCGGAAAATTCACCCAGTTTAATCGCGGATGGCAAGCATTCGAGAACCGATGCACTCTCTTCCGCAGTTGTATTCGCTGGAATATTTGGAAACTATCTTGGTTTCTATTTCCTTGACTCGGCTGCCGGTATTCTGGTCGCGCTCTTCATCTTCAGAGCAGGATACGGGATACTAAAAGATTCGATAAAGGTTCTCCTGGACGCATCCATCGATTACGGGAGTCTCAACCGGATCAGGGAGATCGCATCCGAAACTCACGGTGTCGGGAAGATACATTCCTTAAGCGCCAGGAGTTCCGGGAAGTTCATATTTATCGAGATGGATGTGGGTACGAACCTCACAGACCTTGAACGGGCGCACCAACTGAGCGATAAGATCGAAGAGAGGATCAAATCCGAGGTAAAAAATGTTGACCGGGTCCTGATACATATAGAGCCGGAGGAGAGGGAATTTACAAGGTATGCAGTCCCGTGCACCGAGAACAACGGCCTCCTGTCAGGAATCTCCATGCACTTCGGGGAGGCGGAATATTTCTGCATATTTGATATCCGAAGAGAGGATAACGATCTCGCCGATATGCGGTTTCTGAAAAATCCGTTTGCCACCTTGAAGAAGCGGAAAGGGCTTAAAGCCGCCGAACTGCTGGTCGAGAACCGGATAGATAAACTGATCACAAAAGAGAGCATCGCGCAGAAGAGCGCGTTTTATGTCCTGGACGATGCTTATGTGGCGTCTGAGGAGACCGATGCCGACAACATCGGGGAAGCCATCGAGGAGATGAGAGGAGCGACGAGAGGTGATGGGGGCAAAGCGGCATGATCAGCCGCCGCTCCTCCTATATTCCATCAGCACAAGAAGCGTCGCCGCCGCCAAAGGCGTTCTTTCGCGATTTTCCGGCGGTAAATAGAATACGGAAGATAGATAGGATTTAATCATCTGGCTCGAACTCTTCCAGCCGGAGCTGCCTGAGCACACACCGCTCGCCCGGTATCCCGACAGGATACGTGCCAGTGAGACATCCGAGACAGAGATCGCTTGCAGGAATACCTACCGCTTCGACCAGTCCCTCGACGCTCAGATATCCGAGCGTATCTGCATGGATCGCAGCTTTTATCTCGGGTACGCTCTTCTGCGACGCGATCAACTCAGTCCTCGTGGGCATGTCGATTCCAAGATAACATGGAGATATGATCGGCGGGCTTCCGATCCTGACATGCACCTCGGATGCGCCTGCTCTCTGCACCAGGTCAACGATCCTCCGCGACGTATTCCCGCGCACGATACTGTCGTCGAGCAGAACGACCCTCCTTCCCTTTACATTCGGCTTGATCACATTCAGTTTTAGTTGAACCGCTTTCTTCCGCACCGCATCAGACGGCATGATGAATGTGCGCCCGACATACCGGTTCTTCATCAGAGCCTCGATATACTCGATGCCGGATTTCTTGGAATATCCGATTGCCGAAGTGATGCCGGAATCCGGTACCGGCGATATCATGTCCGCGTCCACCGGGTGCTCAGCTGCCAGGCATTCCCCTATCTTTAACCGGACATCGTAGACGAGTCTGCCATCGATCACAGAATCAGGGCGCGCAAAGTAGACGTACTCGAAGACGCAGTGCGCCGTGTTTCCTGGTTTGCATATCTGGTGGCTCTCTATCTGGTCGCCATCGATCACCAGCACCTCGCCCGGGCGCACGTCCCTCATGAACTCGCCGTCATGCACATCGATCGCCACGCTCTCGCTCGCCACGATATATCCGTTCCATTCCTCTGATTCGACCTTTCCGAGACAGAGCGGCTTGAAGCCGAGCGGATCCCTGACCGCAATTAGCGTCTCATTGATCAGCATCACGAATGAGTACGATCCGACGATGCGCCGCATCAATCTGCGTATCGATTCTACGATATCGTTGTGCATCAATTCCTTCACAAGGAGATGCGCTATCACCTCTGTATCCGAATCAGAGATGAAGATGTGACCCAACCGCCCCAGTTCAAGGCGCAGTTCTTCCGAATTGGCGAGATTTCCGTTGTGCGCAATCGAAATCGTCCCACCCTTGAAATTGATCGTCAGTGGCTGCGCGTTCTCGAGATCTGATCCGCCACTGGTCGAGTACCTGACATGCCCGACCCCGACGCTGCCATCGATCGATAGGAGATCGTTCTTCTTAAAAACCCACGGCACGATGCCCATGCCCTTGATCGACTGGGTCTCACCGTTATGCGCTATCACAATGCCGGCAGACTCCTGCCCGCGGTGCTGGAATGAGTATAAGGAATAGTAGATAGGAAGCGCTGCTTTCGATCCCTGGAATGCCGCGCCGACCACCCCACATGCTTCCTTCAAGTATGATCACCCGATTATTGCCTTCTGGCAGTTCATAGCACTCTGATAATCCTTTTTGTGGATAGCAATGCGCCCCCATGTACCACGACCTTAGTACCGGATCATCCCTTCTCGTGCCACTTGTAATCCCGCATCTTTCTCGATTTTCCGAATCCGCATGAGACGCAGACCTTCTTTGTCTTATGGTATGAGATACTGCCGCAACGCCTGCACCGTATATGCGTCTTCTTCTGGCGTTTGCCCATCGATGGAGTTCCTTTCGACATTTTATATCACCTAAAATATTTATGGGGAAACATACACAACATTGTCACCGCGCACAACAACAGTCCCGATCTGGCGCGTCACCACGCCGTCCACGAGTTCCTCAGCATTCTCAAGTGTAAGGTTCATGTGAACGTCGTAACCCTGTAATATCCCGCGAAATTCGCGGGAACCTTTCAGTCGAACGAGGACAGATTCGTCCAGTACGTTATTCAGTTTATCAAGCGGTCGGTTTCCCATTTGGTAAATCTCCTTTGATCATCAAGGAATCATTAAGATATGCTTGATCGATTGATGTACTTAAAGGTATCCTGCTCTGGTGGTTGTCAGGTTACGCTGGCGTTGGAAATCAGTCTGACAACTACCCGCGAAGACACGGTCTCACATCACACCCTGATCCTGACCCCATCAGCCCCGCGTCTGTACCTGCCAAACTCAGAGCCAACCAGTTCGCTGCCATAAAACACAGGCCTGTCCGCGCACGCACACTCTGCACTGAGGCACACCAAGAGCAGCGACCTCAACGGAGATGGTCAGATCACCGTGGTAGATGCGGTTATCGCGCTGCAAATTGTAGTGAGCAAAGAGCATATCGATGAGGCGGATGTGAACCGAGACGGGCGGGTTACGTCAGTTGATGCGCTCATGATCTTGCAGGCGGCGGTTGGGTGCACAGAGGTCGATTAATTTAAATGTCATGGCAATCAAAATGGAAACAATGTGTGGAATAAGAAAAAAGAGTCCAGTGGGTTAGCACATGGGATTAAACCAGAATAAAAACATCGTGATAACCATTTCGATTATCTTTCTCTTTTTGGCAATGCTTGAAGGATGGGCGCATGGATTCTTTACGTTGCTTCGCTGTGTCGTCTTTGGAACATCTGCATATCTAACTTGGTTGGCATATAACCATGAGAAGGAGGGGTGGAGTTGGATTTTTGGTTTTATTGCGCTTCTGTTCAATCCAATAATCCCTATATATTTGTACAGAGAGTTGTGGGTGATCATTGATTTATTGGTTGCTGGTTTTTTGATCATTTCAATTTTTGCTTTCCAATTGCCGGAAGAATATGAGAATGAGAGTTAGACGAATAACCACGATAAGGGGGATAAAAATATGAAAATTACGCAAGGAATATTTGTGGCTATGTACACAATAGGCTACATAGGCAATGGTCTCTTATTCGTGTATGTTACATCAGTGTATATGGTCGGAAATCCTTTATTTCAACTGATAAATCCTTTTCTTTACTTTCAGGTAATATTTACTTTATTAACTATGCCGATTTTCTGGATTTTATCTGCCATGATAATAATGGGATTGTTTGTCGGGCAAAAAGAAGAAGAGGGGTACCACCACAGGGGAGTGGAATACCACCACAGGGAGGGGGAAGAGAGAAAAGCCAGAGAAGAGGCTAAACGGAGGGGGGGAGAAGAACAGAAAAAAGTAGCAGAACAGAGCAACAGCATCGGCATGAAGTTCACCCTGATTCCTGCGGGCGAGTTCATGATGGGGTCGGAAGAATATGATGGTGAAAAACCTGTGTATAAAGTGAATATGAGAAAACCGTTTTATCTTAGCATCTATCCTGTGACCCAGCGAGAATGGAAAGCGGTCATGGGAAACAAACCATTACATTTCAAAGGCGACGACTTGCCTGTTGAGCAGGTTACATGGGATGATGTTCAGGCGTTCATCTGGAAGCTCAATGAGAAGGAAGGCACAAACAAGTACCGTCTGCCATCTGATGCAGAATGGGAATATGCCTGTCGGGCTGGCACCACCACAAAATATTCATTCGGCGATGACGAGTCGAAACTTGGCGATTATGCTTGGTATTGTGATAACTCAAGTGGTAAGACGCATCCGGTTGGGAAAAAGAAGCCCAATCCTTATGGACTCTACGACATGCACGGCAATGTCTGGGAATGGGTGCAGGATTGCTGGCATGACGACTACGGAGGTGCGCCAACAGATGGCGGTGTGTGGGAGGGTGGAGATAGCTCCACCCGGGTCATTCGGGGCGGCGGCTGGAACAACACCGCCGAGGTATTGCGGTCTGCGCATCGCAGCCTCGACGACCTGAACAGTCGCGGCAACATCGGCTTTCGCATTGTGGGGGTGCGGATGGGGCTGTGAACATGCTGATGAAACCATGCCCCACTTCTTGGATACAGACATACGGTCAGATGATGGCGCGGGTCGCGGTATCGTAAATGAAACATGTGAACTGTGCGGCAGACGGAGCTTGATATGCGAAGGCACTCACTACGATGGTAAGGTGTTTTGCAACATGGCATGCAAGGATGCGTACGCGATTGCATACGGGCACGACCACAGCAGATAAGATCACACCACACTGGTTCCGGGCGTGGTGCACCTATCAATTGGCTATTAACGGATGCAAACATGAGATCGTGCAGGACATGCGCGGAGATGTGGCTAACACGATGGCTAACTTCTATACACGGGAGATTCTATCGTTTGATGATGTGAGGCGGGAGTAACTGAAAGCTGTCCCGCAATTCGGGCTTTGAAGATGGTTTGTACTGTGGCTTTAGGTTTATATACTGGGACTTCTATACCAAAACCTTTATTACCTCTGACCACACATAGTAATTTACAGACTAACCACATGAAAGAGAGCGACGCGGGTTGCCTCCCGCGTGACTCCAAAACCAGATTTTAAGTAATGTCTAATATGGGATCATGGTATATAAACCTTTGCTCTTTTTTTGTGGGGGATAAATACATGAAAGAAAAGAATATATGCGAAAGAATGGTATATAGTGGAGTATGCCTCACCGAATCTGAGAAGCGAACACTCGAATACTACTGGAGATCGCGGAAAGTGGGGGATACGACCATCTGGGATGATATCGTGCCCGCTTATGTATCCTTTCGTGATGGTCCGGTGGTGGCAATATTCGAGTCGAATGAACCAAATAGGACGATTACGAACCGATATCAGCAACAGCAGCATGATTTCGCTGTAACTGTTGGCGGCAGCGATTATCTGCTGGGCGCGTCCAATAAGACATTGATGCGGATGCTCAAAGAGCGCCTGCCACTTGCTGGCAAGACGCTGAAGATAACGCGATCGGGGCATGGCTTTGAAACTCAATTCACGGTCGAGGAAGCGCAGCACAAAAAGCACTGGCGAATAAAACCACTGACCCGCTTATGCGGTATGACGCGCACGGCACTTGTTGTGCTTTTGTGGCTTCTCCGCGAGCTGCTGGATTGATCATACCCTCGATGAGATTAAGATGCGGAGATTCCCCCTTGCGTCAGAGCGCAGCACTTTGGCTATGGTTTTCCACCAGCAGCCCCCTTGACGCTGATAACGGAAGGAATGATCCATTCCACCATCGGATGCCGTGCTACGACCTCTGCCGCCTTTTCCGGTTCTACCACCAACGATTGTGGTGCGTGCACCGCCGAGTTTATTCGGTGTCATGCAATACTGATCCTGACTCCATCAGCCCCGCGTCTGTACCTGCCAAACTCAGAGCCGACCAGTTCGCTGCCATAAAAGACAGGTCCGTCCACGCACGCACACTCTTTTGACGGGTCGATGCAGCAGGCGCCACAGATTCCAAGCCCGCACTTGATGTACCGGTGCAGACTGAACTGTGCATTCCCGCGCTGCTGCTCATCAAGCATCGAAAGGAGTGCATACATCATCGGCTCAGGACCGCAGGAGTGAATGCATTGATCAACCATCCCGCGATCCGGCAGATCGGTGACCCTTCCGTGAAATCCGGCAGAGCCGTCATCGGTTGCAATCATAACCTCTCCTACACCCCCAAACCGGCGCTGGAACAGGAGTTCATCGTGCGTGCGTGCGCCAAGCAGTGTCAGCACATCATAACCCATCCCGTGCGCCGCCTCTGCAAGCGGGGCAAGCGGTGCTGCACCGACCCCTCCTGCAACAATCAGCACGGGATTATTGATATCAAAACCCCTGCCATAAGGTCCCCTGATGCCAACAGTGTCACCGACAGCAAGTTCGAAGATCGCGGAGGTCGCATCCCCCACCCGCTGCACTGTTATCATGTTGTGGTCTGACAGCGACATCGGAACCTCGTCAACGCCCCTCACCCAGACCATGATGTACTGCCCCGGTGTGAACTCAAGCGAGAGATCGAAGACGAACGATCTGACCGACGGGGTCTCGTCTATGACATCAATGATCGTTGCGTTGGCTGGTTTCATAGTAGTCACCGGGTTATGGCGTGGTCGCTTTTGTGTATTACAACATCTCACGGTTCCACACTTTAAGGTGTCGTGAGTTGATTAATCGCGCCTCTCATATCCTGAACTCCGGGACGCTACCGATTTTCCTCATGCAGGTGCACAGATCACAGGATCGAACCTGCGAACCTGTTTGCAGATCTGCGTGTCCGGCAGAAACTAGAGCCCATGCCATACACAGGTCTTCTGTTATTCCTGATACC
>JAUVWP010000040.1 GCA_030604085.1 Methanosarcinales archaeon
ACCCCCTGCTATTTTACGCAGCAATGAAAAACATCATCATCAAAGGAGCACGGGAGCACAACCTCAAAGACATCACAGTAACGCTCCCGCGGGACAAACTGATCGTGATAACCGGCGTCTCCGGCTCTGGCAAGTCAACGCTTGCGTTCGACACGATCTACGCCGAGGGGCAGCGGCGGTACGTCGAGTCGCTCTCTGCGTACGCCCGCCAGTTCCTTGGTCTGATGAACAAGCCAGACGTCGATACGATCGAGGGGCTCTCGCCTGCGATCTCCATCGAGCAGAAGACGACCTCCAAGAACCCGAGGAGTACTGTGGGCACGGTAACCGAGATCTACGACTACCTGCGCCTGCTCTTCGCAAGGATCGGGGTGCCGTACTGCCCGGTCCACGATGTCAGGATCGAGTCGCAGTCGCCAGAGCGGATAGCAGACACGATCGCATCCGAATGGGGTGGATCCGGGGGGTCAGGCGAATCCGACGAATCCGATGGAATGATCACGATCCTCGCTCCGGTCGTCAGGCAGAAGAAGGGCACGTACCAGCAACTCTTCAAAGACCTGAATAGCGAGGGATACGCACGGGTCAGGGTTGACGGGACGATCCACCGGACCGATGACGAGATTGTGCTTGAGCGGTACGTCAAACACGACATCGAGATCGTGATCGACCGGCTCAGGGTGAGTGACAGGTCACGCCTCGCCGAATCCTCGGAAAACGCGCTTGCACGGTCTGACGGGCTTATCATCGCGGCAGGCGAGGATGGAAGCGAGCGGGTCTACTCCGCAAATCTTGCCTGCCCGATCTGCGGCATCTCCTTTGAAGAATTAGAGCCGCGAATGTTCTCGTTTAACAGCCCCTTTGGCGCGTGCGAGGAGTGTAACGGCATCGGCATCAAGATGGAGTTCGATCCGGACCTGATCATCCCTGACAGGAGACTTTCCATGGCAGACGGGGCTGTTGCGATGTACCGCAACTTCCTTGACGGCTACCGCGTGCAGCAACTCGCGGCTGTTGCCGGGCACTTCGGCTTTGACATCTTCACACCGATCAGCGACCTAACAGATGCGCAGTATGGTGCGCTGATGCACGGATCGAGTGAGACTGTGCGGTTTGATATGACCATGAAGAACGGGGATGCCCACTGGTCGCACAAAGGGACGTGGGAAGGGCTGCTTCCGCAGGCAGAGCGGCTCTACGGACAGACCAAGTCCGATTACCGGCGGCGGGAGCTTGAGAAGTTCATGCGGATCTCTGCCTGCCCGCGATGCAAAGGAAAGCGGCTCAAGGAGAAGGTGCTTGCAGTTCGGATCGGGGACAGGTCGATTGTTGACGTGACTGATCTTTCGATAACGAACTGCATCGAGTTCTTTGAGAATCTTCGCCTGACCGATAAAGAAGGCGAGATTGTGCATCAAGTGCTAAAAGAGATCCGTTCACGGCTGGATTTTCTTGAGAAGGTGGGTCTTGGCTATCTCACGCTCTCACGCAGAGCGGGCACGCTTTCAGGCGGCGAGGCGCAGCGGATCAGACTTGCGACCCAGATCGGCTCCAACTTGACAGGGGTGCTCTACGTGCTCGACGAGCCCACGATCGGGCTTCACCAGCGTGACAACCGCAAACTGATCGATACCCTGAAAAAACTCCGCGACATGGGAAATACGCTCATCGTGGTCGAGCACGACGAGGAGACGATCAGGCAGGCAGATTATGTCATCGATATGGGTCCTGGCGCAGGGCTTCATGGCGGAGAGGTCGTGGCAGAAGGAACTCCTGCTGAGATCGAAAGAAACCCGGACTCTCTGACAGGAAGATACCTCTCAGGAGACCTGATGATAGAGACGCCACGAAAACGGAGGCAGGGCAGTAAGTATGTCAGGATTCTCGGCTGCCGGGAGAATAACCTGAAGAGCATCGATGTGAAGATCCCGGTCGGTCTTCTCACGGTCGTTACAGGGGTTTCAGGGAGCGGAAAGTCAACTCTCATCTACGACACACTCTATAAAGCCCTGACAAGAGAGGTATCTGGATCAAGAGCGGTTCCGGGCGCGTTTGATGATCTCGTCTTCGATTCTCCGATCGACAAGGTCATCGTGATCGACCAGAGCCCGATCGGGCGGACGCCCCGCTCCAACCCTGCAACCTACACCAAGGTCTTTGACGAGATCAGGAAGGTCTTTGCAGGGACAAAGGAGGCGAAACTGCGCGGATACAAACCAGGAAGGTTCTCGTTTAACGTTAGGGGCGGCAGATGCGAAGCGTGCCAGGGTGACGGACTCATCAAGATCGAGATGAACTTTTTGCCTGACATCTATATCGAGTGCGAGGAGTGCAAGGGCACGCGTTACAACAGGGAGACGCTCGAAGTGAGATACAAGGGCAAATCGATCGCTGATGTCCTTGGTATGAGTGTCGAAGAGGCGGCTATACTCTTTAAGAATATCCCGTCCATCAGGAACAAGCTTGTCACCCTCTCGAGGGTCGGTCTCGACTACATCAAACTGGGGCAGAGTTCGACGACGCTCTCAGGCGGGGAAGCCCAGCGGATCAAACTGACGCGGGAACTCTCGAAGAGGGCGACCGGACGGACGATCTATCTCCTTGACGAGCCGACGACCGGCCTTCATTTCCATGACGTGCAGAAGCTCATCAATGTGCTAAACGACTTGGTCGCGATGGGAAACACCGCTGTTGTGATCGAGCACAACCTCGATGTCGTCAAGTCGGCTGACCATATCATCGATCTGGGACCCGAAGGCGGCGATGGCGGAGGGTATGTTGTTGCTGCCGGGACGCCTGAAGAGATCGCGAGGGCAGAGGGGTCGTATACAGGGGAGTTTCTTGGGGCTGTTCTGGGTGGAGGAGAAGGGCGCCTGATAACGGCACGCCCTGCCCCAAAACATCAGGTTTGGGAATGATGGTTTATAATCACTGGACTTGTACGTCAATCTTCAGCGAAATTTGATGTCCATTCCGGTCTCTCTGGCGGATTTGAATCCAGAAGCTCCCTCCATGCCTCGTCCGTGAGCCGGTCATCCATCGGATGTTTAAACTCGTAGTAACTCATAACCGGACCAGCTCCCACAAGGATTCTTCCGTCAGGGAGTTTGTATGCAACAACGACCAGATCGACATAGCCCACGCCCTCCTCAAGAACCTGCTCCGTATTGCTATCGGTATGCACATCAGCGACGATCGTCGTCTTCTTCGCCTTATCATCGACATCAGCGATGACGCCATCCAGATTGTCACCGAAATTCTTTATGAAATCGTAATCGTCCTTTGAGAGTTCCTCGTTCTCAAGTTCCTTTGACGAGATATTGACAAGTCTCGCAAGTATCCTTTCGAGGTTTTCCAGTCTGTACTTCGATGAATCGTCCAGAACGTCCATCTCGGTAAGACCGCTGTTCGTCATCCTTGTTAGCGCAAGCAACCGGTTGTAGAACTCGGGAACCGGTTCAACGTATCCGACAACGGGTTTCTCTTCGGGGGGCATAGAAGTCCCTACCATCGTGTAACTCTGTTTGGCATAGAGGATCGTGTCGTGCCTGAGTTCTGCCCATGATGCCAGAGCCGTGGTCAGTTCCTTGTCCTGCCATGCATCGGTCTGCATGAACGTCGGGTAGCCCGCGCCGTGATCATCGAGAAGTGGCTTTAGCGCGAATAGCCACGACCAGTAGAGGTTTTTGTTCCACTCTGCTGCATCAAAGGAGTTAAATTCATCCTCCAGCGCTCCATACTGGCGGTCATAATCCTTGTAATTGGAGTCGTCCAGTTCATCCAGAAGTTCCCTCGATCGATCCGATCCGAGGAGCGCCATGACATCGAGACCGCGGGGGAATCCCCTGACCGGTCTTCCGGCACCATCGATGATAAATGTAAACGGCTTTTTTCCATCCCCCTGATAGACGTCTGTGTATGCGCCGACAAGGTTCGTGAACATATACGAATCAGGGATGAACCGCTGCCCCATCAACCTGAATCCTGCGGTGTTGTTCAAGCACTGGTCCGCCTCTTCCTGGGTGAATGCCACACAATTTCCAGTCCCGCCGTAGATCTTTGGCGATCCGTACTCTGTAAGTTTTACTTTCAACTCCCCAATCGCCTCATCATCCAGGTTATCCGGATCGAATGAACCCCCGAAAACCGAGTTTAATGCAGCGATGTACTCATAAGGACCCAGATCATCGGAGAGCCCCACGTAAAAAGCGGTTACCGAATATATCCGGTCCCACTTGCCCAGCAGTTCCCCATCGTTTGCGAATTCGGACGCTATCAGGCAGGCGCCCGTCGTCTGGATTCGTGCATCCTCTGTCGAGATGAGACCTTCCTTATCATAAGGGTTGGTCGTTCCCGGCGGTATCGCATCCGAGCCCTTGAGGAGCATGCTCATCCTGCCGTACCACATAAACGCTCTGAAATAGTTCTTTAACTTTTCCGATCTGGTATAGTGCCCTCTCGGGACATACTGCGAGTAATCCTCCTTGTAAATGAATATAGGCGAATATTCAAATCCGGAATGCGCGTCTATCAACTTTAATTCGGCTTCGACATCGTCCCTGACATAAGACGGGACCTCGAAGTTATAACGCGTCAGATCCTCTTTCTCAAAGTAAGCATCCGTGCAGTCCCATTCGTTCTCGCTCTGGCAGACCTGCTCCGGCTTTGGCTTTAGCAGACTCATACCGACCGAAAAGTAAGCAACATTCCTTCTTGACGCTTCTTTCAGATCCCCGTCGGAATTTTCGTATGATTCCATCGAACTGCCCAGCAATCGCTCGCTGATCCCCCAGACGAGGTCGTAAAATTCCCTCTCCTCGATCTGCCGTAGCGTCTCATCGAACTGGATGTGGTAGAGGTGCAGCAGCGAGTCGGTGGTGACGAAGATCGGTATCTCGGCTTCAGCAAGCGTCTTATACGGCTGGACGATGTCCTCTTCCTTCTGGTCGAAAGGATTGTCTATGACAACGAAGCCGTTTTTTTCCAGCAGACTCAAGGCATCGTCGCTGAGCTGGATTTCTCCGGAGAACGGCTCATAGTTTGAGATCTGATTCGTCTGCAAGGGTAGATCGTATTGCGGAGCGTTCAGAGTGATGTCCAGTGGATCCAATGAGTAATGCTTAGCAAAATCCATCTTTTCTGCGGTGGTGCCGGATAGATCGATCGGTTCAGTCTTCAGAATCGGTTTTTCAGGTTGAATGGGTTCCTGTGGCTCCTGTGATTCATCTGGTCCTTGATCGACGCAGCCACCAATGATCATCGAAACGATCAGAATAATGATTACCGAATATTTACTCCACATAGTGATCCTAATGCACTTAGCGCTTCATAAGTTTTTTGATGCACCATGCTTTCTGTGGACTCCGTCCAAAAGCCCGGACCACAGAAACCTTCATAATTCCCAAACAGAGATCAGGTCACAGGAGATCACACATGGAAACGATTACCGCAAGATACGATGCAAAAACCATAGAAGAATCGATACAGCAATTCTGGGATGATAACGACACTTACGCACGTGTCCGGGACCTGCGGAAAGACGAAAAGCCATTCTTCTTCGTGGATGGTCCCCCCTACACCATAGGACACATCCATCTCGGAACCGCATGGAACAAGATCATCAAGGATGCGGTCCTGCGGTACAGATCTATGTGCGGGTATCACGTCATCGATCGCGCCGGATGGGACATGCACGGACTCCCGATCGAAGTGAAAGTCGAAGAAAAACTCGGGTTCAAAACAAAAAAGGATATAGAAACGTACGGGATTGATTCATTCATATCTACGTGCGAGGAGTTCGCAATACAGAATATGAAGGACATGACCGGGCAGTTCAAGCGTCTTGGCGTTTGGCTTGACTGGGACAACCCGTACATGACGCTTTCGCAAAAATACATCGAATCGGTCTGGTGGACGCTAAAGAAAGCGCACGAGAAGGATCTGCTCGAAAAAGGTCTTCGCGTGGTGAACTGGTGCCCGCGATGCGAGACAGCGATTGCCGATTCCGAGGTCGAGTACGGCGATCGGACCGATTCGTCGATCTATGTCAAATTTCCGGTACTGGATGAGGTGGATACGTTCATCGTCATCTGGACAACGACTCCATGGACGATTCCTGCAAATATCGCGGTTGCTGTGCATCCCGACTTCGAATACTCGAAGGTACGGGCGTACATGGATGGCAAAAGCGAGATACTGATCCTTGCTTCCGATCTGGTCGATCAGGTGCTCCGGGAAGGCAGGTATCAGGATTACGAACTTCTCGACGTCTGTCACGGAAGCGATCTGGTAGGGATGCGATATAACCATCCGCTTTCGGATATCATCCCTGTACAGAACGAATTTACACACAGCGTCTTTCCGGCAGAGTTTGTGACCACCGAGAACACCGGATGCGTGCATATCGCACCTGGTCACGGTGTGGACGACTTTGAACTTGGATCAAAGTATGGACTTCCAGCTTTCTGCCCGGTAGGTCCCGACGGGAGGTACACGGCAGACGTAGAGCCGTACATTGGCGTCTATGTCAAGGATGCAGACCAGAGCGTCATCGACGATCTCGATGCGCGTGGGCTCTTACTTGCAAGCGGGAAGATCGTGCACAGGTACGGGCACTGCTGGCGGTGCAAGACCCCGATCATCTATCTTGCAACCGAGCAGTGGTTTTTAAAGATTTCAGAGCTTAAGGATGCGATGCTCAGCGAGGTCGAGAAGGTGAGTTGGTATCCTGGATGGGCAGGATCTGCGAGATTTCATGACTGGGTATCCGGAGCGCGGGACTGGTGCATATCGAGGCAGCGGTACTGGGGCGTACCGATCCCGATCTGGGTCTGCGACTCATGCGGTGAGTACGAGGTGATCGGGACCCGCGATGAACTCGAGACGCGGGCGCCTGCATCTTCCGTGCCACCAGACCTGCACAGACCCTGGGTCGACCAGATCTCATTCGAGTGCGGGTGCGGCGGAACGATGCGAAGGGTAGAGGATGTCTTCGATGTCTGGTTCGATTCCGCGGTCGCATCGTGGGCGACGCTCGGATATCCAAGCGATAACGCCCGTGAAAAAATCTCCGTCCCGGGCGTCGACGCCGGAGGCGTTGCCGATGCGTTCGATGCGATGTGGCCTCCTGACTTCATCGTGGAAGGGCATGACCAGACCCGCGGGTGGTTCTATTCGCAGCTCGGTGCCGGAATGGTCGCATTCGGGAAGATTCCGTACAGGAGCGTGCTCGTGCACGGGTTTACGCTGGACGAGGCAGGAAGCAAGATGTCGAAGAGTCTCGGCAATGTGGTTGCTCCCGAGACCGTGATCGAGAAAGTCGGGGCTGATACGCTGCGCATGTACGTGCTATCCACGAACGCGCCATGGGACGACCTGAAGTTTAACTTAAGCGAGGTCGAGACCGTGCACCGCTTCATAAACATCCTCTGGAACGTTTACCGGTTCCCGCTGCCGTACATGATCCTCGACCACTTCGACCCCGCGGCAGATGCAGTCTCGCTCGAATCGGTGCGCGATGCGATGAGACCTGAGGATCGCTGGATCCTATCGAGGGCAAACTCGCTTGTGCGCGATGTCACGTCTGCGATTGATGAATACAAGCTCCACACCGCGACACGTGCAATCATCGAGTTCGTTCTCGACGATCTCTCGAGATGGTACATCCAGTTGATCAGGCCCCGCACATGGACTGAAGCGGAAGATCCTGACAAACTCGCGGTCTACAGGGTGCTTTACGATGTGTTAACGACTGTCACACGTCTGATTGCCCCGGTAATGCCGTACCTTGCAGAAGCGATCTATCAGAACCTCGAAAGCGGGGAATCGGTTCATACATGCGATTGGCCCACCCCTGACCAGAGTCTGATCGATCTGCAGCTTGAGGAGGACATGGCAGAGATAAGAAGGGTCGTGGAAGCGGTTGCAAACGCAAGACAAGCAGGAAAGAGAAAACTCAGATGGCCTGTAAGCCGGGTCGTGATCGCTCCCGCAAGCGAGGAAGTGATGCGTGCCGTCGGATCGCTCGAAAGTGTGCTCTCAGAGCAGGCGAACGCAAAGGAGATCGTCCTGCTCGGCGTTGGTGAGGAATGGGACGAACTCGGCGTTGAGGCGATCCCTGATATGGCAAAACTCGGTCCCGCGTTTAAGAAGGATTCGGGAAAGGTTGCGACTGTGATCGGTGGAGCTGATGCGAGCGCGATGAAGGAGGCGATCGAGGCGACCGGAAGCTACGATCTCGATGGGATCTTGATCACAGACGAGATGGTCAGTTTCGAAAGAACCGTCCCAACGTTCGCTTTTGATTCTGAATTTGCTCACGGTATCGTGTATGTCGATGTCTCGCTAACGCCGGAGATCGAGGCAGAAGGGTACGCGGCAGAGGTGATCCGCCGCATTCAGGATATGCGAAAGGAACTCGATCTCGAGGTGAATGACTGGATCGGAGTCGCGGTCGAGCTATCGGACGAACGGATCGCAGGTCTCTTGCAGGGCATGGAGAGCTTCATCGCAGAAGAGGTTCGTGCAAAGGAGATATCGATTGGCGATGCCGCGGCAGCCGGGGATCTTGTGAAGGACTGGACGGTCGAATCTGTGGAGATGCGGATAGGTGTTGGAACCTGACTTTGAAGATGAGATACGAGCGATCCTGACCTCGATACAGGATGAGATACAATCGAGACTTCAGGAGTTTGACTCGGTCCTGAAAACCGGCGACGAGGAAAGCATCTTCGCTGAACTCGTCTTCTGCATATTAACCCCGCAATCGAAGGCAAAATCCGCTTGGGCTGCTGTAAAGCGTCTTCTCGGTAAGGGTCTGCTGCTTGCCGGGACCGAGGATCAGGTTCTCAGGGAATTGATCGGAGTGCGGTTCAAGTACAAGAAGGCAGGATACGTCATCGAAGCGCGAAATAAATTCTTAATCGATGGTAAACTCGTCATCAAGTCCCGGATCAGCCGGTTCAGCGATGCCTATGATGCAAGGGAGTGGCTCGTCCGGAATGTGAAGGGGATCGGCTACAAGGAGGCGAGCCATTTTCTGAGGAACATCGGACCTGGCGCGGATCTTGCGATTCTTGACCGGCATATACTGAAGAATCTGAGATCGCTTCAGGTGATAGAGGAGGTTCCGGCTTCCTTATCGCGGCGGAGGTATCTTGAGATAGAGGAAGGGATGAATAAACTTTCAGAGAGGGTTGGAATCCCTATGAGCCATCTGGATCTTGTTTTGTGGTATAAAGAGACCGGAGAGGTGTTTAAATGAGAAGTATGTCTAAAAAATCAGTTATACCCTTAATCTGTGTAATCTGCGTTAATCTGTGGCTAAAATTTATATCAGCCACAGATTAACGCAGATTACACTGATTCCACCAATCTGACCCTACCCGCGTTTCCGGGCTGGCGTCGTGTTTTCCAACTGACCAGAAGAATTAAAAAGTTTCAAAATTCGGGGTCGTGTCCTGTGCCGCTTCACGTTTCCCCAGAACCCTGTGGCACTTTCTTCAGCAGTCTGAATCCGAACGTGCTGCCCACACCCTTCTTGCTCGTCGCCCAGACCGCGCCGCCGTGTTCACGGACGATGTTTGCTGCAATCGTAAGACCAAGACCGGTGCCCTTGCCCTTATCGACCTGCCAGAACTCCTCAAAGATATGCGCCAGATCATCCGGCGATATGCCGATACCGGTATCAGTGACCCTGACCCTGACACAAGTTCCGTGATCAACTGCGGTGACCGATACACTGCCGCCAACCGGTGTGAATTTGATCGCATTGCTGAGCAGATTCACAAGAACCTGCTCGATACGGTCACGATCGCCCTCGATGGCAAGACCATCCGGGATATCGGCGGTGCATGAGATGTTCTTCTCTTCGGCAACCAGTTTCATATCCGCAACAACGCCGCCAATCAACTCGGACAGGTCCAGTCTGTCGATGTTCAGTTCCAGTTTTCCTGACCGTATCTTTGACATATCGAGCATGTTGTCGATCAGGCGGATCATCCGGTCACTATTTGATACAACCTTTGAAAGAGCGTCCTTCTGCTTCTCGTTCAGTTCTCCAAGCTTCTCATCAGCCACGAATCCGGCGAACCCTTTGATCGATGTGAGCGGTGTCCGCAGTTCGTGGGATGCGATGTTTAAGAAGTCTGTTTTGAGTTGATCGAGTTTTCTCAATTCTGCATTTGCAATCTCGAGTTCAGTGTTTGCGCTTCTCAGTTCACTGGTCACCTTTTCCAGTTCGGTGACATCCCTGAGCACCTCTACATGTCCGGTGACATTACCATCAGCGTCACAGAGCGGTGCACCGCATGTCATGATCGGAACGCTCTGACCGTCCCTATCAGTGACGTGTGTCTGCCAGCAGATGCCATCAGGAGGGTTATCCGAGGGCTCCCAGCGGCGGCATCGTGTCTCGCATTCAATGCTTGGAAATAAATCATAACAGAACATTCCGGTGGCGTCATCTGCGATGATGCCTGTAAACTCCTCGCAAGTCCGATTGAACATGGTTATCCTGAAATCGCGGTCAACAGCAAAGACGCAGTCGGTCATGCTCTGGAGGATGGTCTCGAGTTTGCTCCTCTGATCCTCAAGATCACGGTTGACGAGGGCGATCCTGCCTTCAAGTTTTCTGTGCGTCTCTCCCAGTCTGGAGGTCATCTCGTTGAACCGCTGGGTCAATGTGCCGATCTCGTCGTCTGTTATCACTGGAACCTGAACCGAATAGTCTCCTTTCGCCACTGCTTCGGTCTCCTCGTACAGTTGCCTGATCGGTTTTACGATCCGTTTCGTGATAAATATGGAGAAGAGGATGATCAGGATGATGACACCAAACGTAACTGCAACCGCCCGTTCTAAAAGCGTGTGAAGAGAATACAGTACCTCATCATGGTCCTGTTCGACGATCAGAACCCATCCCGGGTCAGGGATCCATACCTGAGCACAGATGACCTCTCTTCCATTGCGATCGCAGATGCCTGAGTGATCCCGGGTGACGTCATGCCATGCTACTAGTGGTGTTGCCGACACATCTCCCGAACTGCTGATGAGATTACCATCCCTGTCGGTCAGGAAGATGTTTACAGTCCCCCCAAGTCCCTTGCGATCTCTTATGGTCCTGTGAATCGTGCTTATGTTGATCCTTCCAACCGCCACGCCAACCGTTCTGTTATCAATGATAAGCGGGGTTGATACGAGCATAGTTGGTCTATGAAGCGTCGGGGATTCATATACATCCGTTATACATGTCTCGTTTAATCCAACGCGGTAATATCCACGCGATGATTTGTCATCCCCGAGGATCTCTCCATCTGTGGACGCAACGATGATTCCCTCCGCATCCAGCACGAAGACCGCCTCAAAATCGCCAGATTCCGCCTTTATAATATCCCCGAATTCCCCTATCAGACCCCTTGCCTGTAGATATTCCTTGCTCGATGGATGCGTGGTTCTCATCACCTCGAGATTATGGGCAACCGCTGAAGTACCTGCGACAATCCTTGCAGCGCCTTTCTGCTCTGCAAGCCATGTATCTATATAATCGGCTCTCGTCTGCGCCACCGAGGTTAGATGCGCGATGGAATGATCCTCCATCGACTCGGCTGAGAGGGTGTATGTGTAGTACCCGATGATGCTAAACGGCACGATGGAAATCGCGATGAATAGGAGGATCAGCTTGAACTGGAGCCGCATGGCATACCCTTTGGTGATGCGTTACTTAATTGTTGTCACAGGCGCTGCTGCCCGATCGATGGCCAGTGATGGCAGGCAGAGGCGTGTGTGCAGGCGGCGGAGGGGATGCGCAGCCCAGGGAGATTCTGCAAGATGGATAGTGCAGGCGTCCACGCTTGCAGCAAGTTAGATTTTTCGCATACAAAATATTTTTTGGAGATATGAAGGCTTACCAACCTATCAAATCGCAATCCCCTCGCGTATCGCATGACGAACAATACTTATCTCATTTCGCTTCTCTTCAAATTCTTCTGGCGTGTAGCATAGAAAATCTACTGGATAATCCATCGTCCATTCCAAGTAGAGCTCAAAAGGTCTTTTTAGCGGGCTTTTATTCTGGAACTCATCGCCAACTACGATTAAATCAACATCACTATCCTTATCCGCCGTTCCACTCACCTGAGAGCCGAATAATATCACCTCTTTTATATCGTATTTTTGGCAGATGATATCTTTAAACTCTTTTAACGATTTTATAAGTTTAGATCCAGCTTCACCCATTCCAGTACCTCCTTTGCACTCCTTAAAATATCTTCCACATCTCTACGATCGTATTCTTTACATACATCAGGGTAGCGAGTGCTGGTATATGCAGGAGTGATCTTTGCACATAATCTGACAATTTTAGTCGGTGCTTCAACCCTCTTTGCAATCCTCACCAGATCATGCACCCTCCACAGTTCGTTAAACTTTGAGATGTACAACGATTTCAATGCCTTTTCCGCCGCTTGCTGCGAATAAAAAGCAGCAACATCCAGCATATTTCCGTCAAAATTATATTCTGCGACGTCTATGTCATGTTCTGCTTGTTCAAACCAATTCTTGACTTCTGGTTTCATGTTCACTTCTGTTGATACTTCGCTATTTTCATGCTCATATGCGTATAGCATTCGTATGTTGCTTGTGCTTGCGATGATATATTGCTTGCGGCTTGGGCGTTCTCGCATCTTCGCCGCCCCCCGCCGCCTATTCGTGCCGTGCGTGCTTCGTCGCAGGCGAGCCGGGCGGCGGGAGCGTCTCGCGTCGCTGGTGGGCGGATGCGCCGCCCGCCAGGGGGCCGGGAAGTGCAGACGGGGTGGGGGCGGGCAGATGTGTGTGTGCAGGCGGCGGGCGATTTGCAGATGAGATGGTAGTTAAGGATCGTCCATCGTACCAATCAGCGATCTCGACTTCCAACCGGTTTTTATCCATTGGAAAATTTGATTGTGCCGTCCCAACCAATCCTTTTATTCCAGTGTTATTTTATCCAGTTCAGGATTTTAACTTCTCGGGGCTTCGGGGCTGGATTTTCCGCGGGATAGCCAAATATGAGTGGTGCAATGAGTTCGTGGTCTTTGGGCACGCCCACTTCAGCCAGTAAATCCGGGTCTTGATTCAGGAAATTACCAAATCCGATAAAGCAACTACCAACTCCTTCTTGATATGACATCAGGAACATATTTTCGGCTGCTAAGCCACAATCCAATAGATGGACTGTTCTAAAATCTTCTATTTTCTGTACACAGGTTAAAATCAAGAGTGGAGCACCATAAAAGATAGTGTCTTCTTCTAATTTGAAGGCTTCTTTGAGGTTATCAGGCCATTGCAGGTTCAAGAGTATTTCTTTTGTTCTTTGAGAAAGTTTGTTGATAGTATCCCTGTCTTCGATAACTATGAATCGCCATGGCTGACCATTCATACCCGAAGGTGCCCACACACCAGCGTGCAGTATTTTATCGATGATATCCTTGGGCACGACATCGTCTTTATATCTTCGAATGCATCTCCTTCCATTAATACAGTCATCTAATTCCATGAACATAGGATACACCCGCCATATATTAATCCCTTCTCTTTTAGCTCGGGCATCGTCTTCTTCTCCGCTTGGTATGCGATGGACCCAGAGTATAGCATCTATCAACATGAGGGAGTATACCCCATGAACACTCCTTTGCCGCCTATCCGTGCCGTGCGTGCTTCGTCGCAGGCGAGCCGGGCGGCGGGGGCATCGTGGTGTCACAGGCGGATGCGCCGCCGGTGGGTGCGTGGAAGTGCAGGAGCGGCGGGCGGGCAGAGGCGTGTGTGCAAGCGGGTGGCGGCTGAGGGGGATGCGCTGCCCAAAGCGACTCGCAGATGGAATGCGGTGGATGGAGTTTCTTGTCGAACCGGCCACTTATCTCCGCAGCAACTCAACGAATTCATCGACACTTAAGCCAGCGAGTCTGATGAGCTTCCTGAGAGTACCTCTATCAAGTTCTCTCGTGTTTTGGCACCGAAAGCGTAACCATGTAGCCAGTTTTTACCATTATGACGTGGCTGCCGGTCTGCCTTGCCATGAACCAACCATCTTTAGAAAAAGCCTTAACTGCTTTCATGCCCGATATCCGGGGCAATCTTGCCATCAGACAGCCACTTCCATTATCCGTGCATCACCCTTGATCTCGATGCGCTCATTCAGGACTTCCAGGCAGCCATACATCGCATCCTTTATATTTTCCAGTGCTTCTTCGACGGTCTTTCCCTGCGATACGCAGCCCGGTATGGTGGGGCATTCCACGACATACCAGCCATCCTCTCCTTCACTGATTACGACTTTGTATTTCATCTCTCGAGTCACCCGCTGAAGATGTGTTTTCGACGTTTGAAAAGGTTTTCTATGGGGGGAGGTGAGCACGCCACTGCAAGCACCCACTGACCTTCGCCGCCCCCGCCGCCTATTCGTGCCGTGCGTGCTTCGTCGCAGGCGGGGCGGGTGGCGGGGGTATCTGCGTCGTGATGTTGCGGCGGATGCGCCGCCGGTGGGTCGTGGAAGCGCAGACCGGAGCGAGGGTGGGCAGAGGCGTGTGTGCAGGCGGCGGGCGGCTGTGGGGGGGATGCGCCGCGCCTAGGTGTCCGGCAATTGGAATGTTTCGATAACTATCTATCGCATCAACCAGCGACTATTGACCAGAACTTGCCGCAACCATTGTAGCCGCTGATGACACTCCTCGATTAATAAACCCCCTTATTGGCCCCAGAATTTCTTCTTCATCCATTATCCCCCGGAATATCTTCTCCTTTCCACACCAAACATTTTCACCCGCAACGATCTTTTTTTCAATCAGCCCCACGGAAGCACACTGTACCAAATATCGAGGCAATTTAAAGATTTTTTGAGGTTGACTTGGATAGAGACTACGGACTATATCTTCTATCGACTTAGTTTTCAAGAAAACGACTTCCCCGTATTCTATAGCTCTTTGATATATAGAACCTGTGACGATCAGATGTGGCCCAAGTACCTGCTTTATGGTACCTATATGCTCATAACCCTTTTCAAAAAAATATGCCAACGAGTTTGATAATGCTTGGGAGACTGTGTCTGACTGCCTTTCAATCTCTATCAGTGCATTGTCTGGCTCAACAATATCCCCTATCCGCCTCACTAAACCTACAAATTGCAAATTCTCGATATTGTGAACATATTTTGTACGATCCTCTTCATTAAGCATACCCAAATCTACTTCTAAGTCAAGAGTGTTGTTTATCAGAAGCTGGGATAATACATCTCCGATGGGGGTATGCATATGCTCTGATAAAGGCAGGTTTGAAAATTTGTTAGCGCCCACCTTTACAAGAGCCTTCCAAACTGCAGTCTGAATAAGTTCAAGTTCATCTTTTATTGAACTTTGGAGTTGCCAATAAGTGGGTTTCTCCTTTATTTTTCCGTTATTGGCAAAGATCTCAATTCTTCCCAAATCTTCAAAAACCATAAATCTTACCTTTTCTGGTATGTTCTCGGCTTCGTTAACTAAAACTCTTGGATATCTGGCAATGATTGGAACTTTCCAAATTCCTTCCTCTAAAACAGCCTCCCCGGGATAAGGAATGTTTCCATAAGTATTTCTAATGAGTTCTAACGCTTTTTTCCGCGCCTCTTGTTTCTCTTTTATCGGTAGCTCGACTAGTCTACTTTGTATTGTTGGCATTTGCGAAATCCTCCAATTTCCTTTGCTTCTTGGGGTTTATTATTATTGCCTGATTTCCTTCTATCTCCCAACTTCTTCTGAACATCATCAAATCTACTGGTGTAAACGGACCTAACCAAGGGTTGTTGAGAATGATGGATTCTTCATTAATGAAACCTACTACCACACCCGCGTGATGAGCTCCAGGAATCTCCGTCATAAGATATGAACAATCGTATAATATTATAGTGGGGAGGTTGTTCTCAAACCGCTCAACCAAAGCTTCCACCAATAATCCTCGGGCTATTTCAAATTCCAACGACGGAAATTTCTCATTTAACCTCTTCATTAGTCCGTTGTCTACAATAGTGCCTGTATCTCTTGTTTTAGTTATTTTTAACATTTCTTCAATACTTAAGTTTGGCGTGTCTCTTCTGACAACTGAATCGATATACACATTAACAAAATAATGTGTTGCCATCATTAAAGAAAAGGGAACGCAAAAATAGTCTTTTTCGCTTTGGAAGTGGAATGGAACTCTCAATACTTCTATTTCACCTCCGTCTTGGGAAAGAACAATTTTTCTCATTTCATTATCCATTTTGTTTTTATTGATGTTTTCATACCTTCTTCTTTTCTATTGCCGTTCGCTGCCCCTCTAAGTCGCCAGACCCCATACATGGAATAAACTCTGAGCCATCTGTGAGGATTTGGGATCAATTTTCATCGCGTATTTTCTGAACCTTTCTCGCAATATCGTTCTTTTTTCCACGATTATATCTCTCTATTCGACTCCATCTATATGATTTGTTCTTTTTCAACCAGCGGAGCCAACCCATTGGAGGTTTATCCCCATTACTTCTATTACATGCTCGGCATGCTGACACCGTTCGTTTACCGCCTTTCGATTCCGCGATGACATGATCCTCTTCTGTTCGCCAGCTACTTCCGCAGTAAATACAGATACCCATTTTTTATCACCTACTTTTTCTTTAACCTTTGATAGTATTTAAAAGTAAGCGGTATATAATATAATCACTGCAATCAATTTCGTGTCGACCTTCCAATTCTAATTGTCAAAAGTATACATAATATCAAACCAGCGATTGAACTGAGTTTGTCCATCAATGTTGTATTTTCAAGCATAGCATAGAATATAATGATGTCAGTAGCTGTTCCTAATATCAAAGTCGTTTCCCATTTAACGAACCGGCCAGTCGACTGATTTCTAAATCTCCATGCACGCAGATCAAAAACATAACCGCCAAATCCAACTAAAAAATATGCTGCAATATTAATAATAAACCACTCGACTGGACCAATGTTAATCCCAAGAGCTAATACTATAGATTCTATAGGATTCACAGTAGTTCTTCAGCTCCTTGTTTGTACATCTAAGTCACCTTAACCCCGCACTCAACTATAGACTCTGCACGTACCCATCCCACAAACACACATAGCTCCCCCAGAAAAAAGAAACCCCCGTGAGTGTGCTTTCACACACTCACGTACAGCACGCCTTCCCCATTGCGTGATAGGTCGCCGGTATACTTCCGGTACATCACACCATCGACCTCTTCGGTCCCTTCGTCCTTGTACGTCGGCAGCATCTCGAGCACCTTACCCTTCACAAAGATCGTACTGCTCTTCATCTCGCCGCCAGGAAGCGTCGTATCACCCTCGATAGTGATAGTCCCGCTCCAGTTCAGGACCCCTGCAAGCAACCGAGCGTTACCCTTC
>JAUVWP010000018.1 GCA_030604085.1 Methanosarcinales archaeon
CATAGGGGTTGGCAAGGAGTCGGTCGTGTATGAAGGGGTATACGATGGCGAGCCCGTCATCCTGAAGTTCCACCGCGCTGGATACACAAGTTTCAAGCAGGTGGCATGCCAGCGCGACACAGGGGATCGGAATCACTGGATCTTCATCGCAAGACGCGCGGCGAAGCGTGAATATGAGGCCCTTGTTACCCTTGCCGCGCTTTCCAGTGATAGTGCGGTCATCGTGCCGCGGGGAATCGATCACAATCGGCATCTGATTGCCATGAGCATCGCACCCGGAAGCGAGCTATCAAAGACGAAGGTGGACGATCCTGACTGGTTCCTGGATGAGATCATAGAGCAGATCAGGAAAACGTACTCTGCAGGATTCATCCATTCCGACCTGAGCGAGTACAACATCTTTGTCAGCCCGGATGGCGTCACGCTCATCGATTGGCCCGGATACGTGACCACGACGCATCCACAGGCAGAATTTTTGCTTGAGAGGGACGTTAAAAATGTATTATCGTTTTTTAACCGGAAGTACGGCATAACTCGGGACTGCGAAGAAGTAGTTGGGTATGTGGGTGTGTGAAATGCCCGGGACGGGTTTCGATCCCGTGATCTCCAGATGTCTCAGGATTTCGGCGCACTGGGATAATGTCCCTATGAGTCTGGCGCCCTCCCGACTAGGCCACCCGGGCAGTGCATGACAGACTCGGCGGTGGTGGTATTAAAGAGTATCGGCAGAAATTTTCAAATGTTCTGCATAGCGACATTCATCATGGATTGGGAAGAAGATAACACCAGATGAAAACCAGAAGTGATCTACAGATTACAACCGCCTGCCCGACCTGCTCGCCAGCGGAGCCGCGGTTGCACCACATAATAAGACAACGCGGAGCCGAGGTGCTTGTGCGATGCGATGAATGCGGAAGCGTGCACACAGTCATATCGAAGCCAGTACGAACCGCGAGCGTCAGGACCATCGTGAGCAGGGGGGAAGATTCGGAACGCTACATGACCGAACTGCCAGCTGACCACGAGATCTACGTAGGCGATGAACTGCTCGTAGACGATCCATCCGCAGACGAGGTGCATCTGGTAGAGGTCGCCTCGATCGAGTCCGACGGCAGGCGGGCGGTAGCAGCGGTTGCTGCCGAGATTGATACGATCTGGGCGCGGGCGATCGACGAGGTGACCGTGAAGATCGCAATCCACGACGGCACCAAGACTGAGTCGATTCGTCTGCAGGTGTTTGGGGATCAGGAGTTCACGATCGGTGCTGTCGAAAAGATTGGCTGGAAAAACGCCAGGATCGTCCGAATTAAGCTGCATAAAAGAGGATTTAAGAAAAATAAAGGCGATGTTGTGCTTGCAAAGGATATCAAGCGAATCTTTGCAGAGAGAATACGATAAGCGCGGCTATTTCCATAACAAAATCCGGGTTTTTCTGCCTCCATTCAGCGCAAGTTTATAGGTGCCGCGGTTCATAATATGATGTGATGACCGCCAATGAAGATGTACTGGGAATGATTGCTGACAATAATATAAAATTCATCAGGCTCCAGTTTGTCGATGTCCTTGGAATCGTGAAGAATGTCGCGATACCGGCTGCACAGATGAAGAAAGCACTCGATGTCGGGATATCCTTCGACGGATCATCCATCGAGGGGTTTGCAAGGATACAGGAATCGGACATGGTTCTAAAGCCGGATCCGGAAACGTTCCGGATTCTTCCGTGGAAGGCAGATGAAGGCAAGATTGCCGGAATCGTGTGCGATGTCTGTTTGCCTGATGGTACGCCATTTCATGGTTGCCCGCGATACGTCCTCACAAGAGCGATTACGGAAGCCGAGAAGATGGGGTATGTCATGAATACGGGTCCCGAACTGGAGTTCTTCCTATTCGAAAAAGAAGATGGCATACCAACGACCACACCTCATGATTCGGGCGGGTATTTCGATTTTCCACCGGTTGATCTTGCGGAGGATATTCGCAGGGATATCGTGATCGCGCTCGAAGAGATGGAATTTGAGATAGAAGCGTCACATCACGAGGTTGCTTGTGGGCAGCATGAGATCGATTTCAAGTACAGCGATGCACTGACGACCGCGGACAGGGTGGTCATCTTCAAGTACGTAACCAAAACGATCGCAACGAACAAGAATCTCCATGCCACGTTCATACCAAAGCCGGTCTTCGGAACCAGCGGGTCTGGTATGCATATAAATACATCCCTATTTAATAAAAATAATGAAAATGTTTTCTTCGATCCCGATGACGACCACGGGATCAGCGATACTGCAAGATATTTCATCGGCGGATTACTCACACATATCAAGGCAGTGACTGCGATCACAAATCCACTTGTCAATTCATACAAACGACTCGTATCAGGATATGAGGCACCGGTCTATATCACATGGTCGTGGGCGAACCGGAGTTCGCTGATCCGGGTGCCGGCAGCGCGCGGAAGCGGAACAAGGATCGAACTCAGATCTCCGGACCCCTCATGCAACCCGTATCTTGCGTTCGCAGCCATATTGGCATCCGGGCTTGACGGGGTAAAGAATAAGATCGATCCTGGTGAACCGATCGAAGAGAACATCTACGAGATGGATTTCCATGAGATCGCCGACGCTGGCATCGATACGCTTCCGACAAGCCTCAGTCTCGCACTCGATTACCTGGAATCGGATGAGGTGGTGCGGTCTGCTCTGGGCGAACATGCGTACACAGCGTTCATGCGGGTTGCTGCTGCGGAATGGGAGGAGTACCGGGTTCAGGTGCACCAGTGGGAACTGGATCGATATCTGCAACTGTTTTGATATTACGCCTCATCCGCACCATCCTTTCGGGGCTTCGGGCGGTTTTCAGTATCTTTGCGAAATATGCCCGGTCCGACTGATTGGACGCGGGTACATGGGAACTGCGGCAGGTGTAGATGCACAAGCCCCAGCCGCGCCACATCCGATTAAAATCGGGTGCATCTAATGGGCTTGAGGTTACGCGTAGACAGATGTGGGGTGTGAAGGCGCATGTTCACACGATGTGGTGCGAATTTCGATCATCGACTCCGGTATCTGCGAAACCGTAAAACCCCGTGATATGCGAAGCGCGTCTTTACCTTTTGTGTTGTCAGATGCCCAAACTTTCTATGCAATAATTCAAGTTGCTCTTTTTCTGATAGCGGAGCTAGTTTCAGTTCTGCCTCTCTTTGTAACTGACTCTTCATCTCTACAGCATCAAATTTCTTATGTTTCATAAAGCACTTCCCTTGGACTTCTAATTTCAAGAATCGGGCATCCTAACTTCAGATTCACTGAATTTGGTAGGTGAATACGGTTTATATTTACAATGTATTTATAATTATAACTTACTAGAACATCCACTCGCATTTAGAAACTAAAAAAGTTCGTTAGCTTTGTCTTTAAATTCATCAATGAAAATTGGAAGAGAATCAAAATTTATTATTTCTTCAACATTATACATATATTTTATTCCATATCTTGAAAAGTAAAATCCAATCTCGTTTATGTTGGATATATCAATCTGTTCTTTCCCAATTCCTCCGATTTTTCCAAGTACGTAATATCCTATAATTTGATTGAACATTTCTCTACTTATCTCTAATTTTTTAGTTGTTTTTATGTCAATCATTTGATTATCAATAACAACATCAGCATCTGCACCCCTAACAAGCATTGATCCTTCATTAAATGTTGGATTTAATAAACAATAAGAATCCACTTTAAAATCTTCGATATTGACGAGAGAGATTAGATTTTTCAAATCCTGAATATCATCCTTATCCACGATGCCCATGTTTTCGTCTACATAGCCTGCCCTATAAATTGGGTCAAGTTGAGCTAAAAGTATTGCACTCTTCAAAATATCTTCATTAAGAACTCCATTTTTTAAGAATTTGGAATAAGCACCCTTGGCAAATTTCAAGTTCTTTACTGCCTTTTTATGAACCGATGGATTTACTTCTGTCGATTTACACGATATTTCTGCTATCCATGTCTGTTCTTTCGCTTTGGGGTTGTGATATTTTAGATAAAATCTCACTAAATAATCAAAAGCGGTACCAACCATTCCGAAATGGTTGGTAAGGGGTGGTGCTTTTATCTCGCCGATAATTTTACCTCTTGGCTTCTTAAATTCATTAGCAAATAATTTTCGTACTTCTTTATTTTTAATAAATGATGTTAAACTCATTCCATCAACCTCCTTTTAATTTCAATATCTGTGCCACCAAACGCTTTTTCACTATGATTGCAGGTAATATAACATCCGAACTCTTTTCTTCATGACTCAGTAATATATCTTTCAGACGACTTAATAATATCTCCGGGTATCAATACCCCGCAAAACCCCTCGGTCTACGCGGGTCCACCCTGATACCTCCAGAAGCCCCCTCCTCGCCATCCCTATAATCTTAATATCCCTGCCCGCAATCCCCAGATTATGGAACAGGTGATCTGGACCGAGAAATACCGACCTCACACGTTTGATGATATCGTCGGGCACGAACACATCATATCCAACCTGAAACATCTTGTCGAATCGAACAATCTCCCGCATCTGGTATTATACGGCGCTAAAAACACGGGAAAAAAGTCAACGGTGTTCATACTTGCCAGAGCGCTCTATGGGGAGCAATGGGAGAACAATCTTGCCATCTTCGATGCATCCAACTTCTTTGATCGCGGCAAGAAGTATCTCGTGTCAGATCCGAGATTTGCAAGACTCATCGGGACCGACGATCCAAAGAAGATACAGAAAACCGTGATCTCGGTATTCAAACAGGTCATCAACGAATATGCAGGCATGGCTGCCCTTGATTCCGACTTCCGGATGATATTCATTGATAGCGCTGAGGCGTTGAGCATGGATGCGCAGCACGTGCTGAGGCGTATCATGGAGAAGCACGCCCACACCTGCAGATTTATCCTGTCCACCACGCATCTGCCCAGATTGATTCCGGCGCTGCGCTCAAGGGGGTTAAATCTCTTCTTTGACCGCGCAAGCGATGCTACAATCGCCGCGCATATCCGCTACATCGCAGAGGCAGAGCGCGCACTCATCACCGACGATGGAGTTCAGGCGATCGTGTACGAGGCAGACGGCGATCTTGCGTTTGCGATCATGGTGCTCCAGATCGCATCCATAGAGCACCGTGAGATCACTGCAAACACGGTCTATGAGGTCGATCTCGAGCGCATCCCAGAGGGGATCTTGCAACTATTACATGCGTCGCTTGCAGGGGATTTCAAAGCGGCGAGGAAGCGGATCGATGATCTGCTGATGGAAGAGAGCGGCACCGACATCGTACACCGGCTGCGCAGGGTTATAGAGAACAAGGGATTTGACAGCGATCTTTTCGCAGAACTTGCAATCCTTCTCGCAGACACCGATATGAACCTGATCAGCGGGAGCAATGAGCGGGTGCAACTTGAAGCATGGGCAACTCAGGTCGGGATGCTCATGGAGAGGCGATCCTGATGCCGGTAAACGTCTCATCGTGACGCAACCAAGCCATCGCAACAGTAATATATGCGATGGAGTAGAGTACAACTGTGCATTGTATATATAAGAAAGAAAGGAGTTCTTAGATATGGTAATCGGAGTTACTATGATTAACGTGGTGCCAGGGCAGGAGAAGGCTACCTACAACGAATTGTGCACTCTGGATGGTATTAAGGAAGTGTATCACGTATTCGGTGAATACGACTTCGTGGCTGTCATCGAGGTGCAGGGATTGAGCACGCTTAACAAACTGGTCGATCTGATCAGGGAGAACAAGAGTGTAACCGCGACCAAAACCGTGATCGGAGCCGAGCTGTAGGGCTATAGATTATGAAAACGCCCGGACCGGGATTCGAACCCGGGGCGGAGCCTCGACAGGGCTCCATGCTAGGCCACTACACTATCCGGACAAGCCATGCATAACACCATGAAGTAGTTGATCTCTACCGATCTCACTTAAACCTTTGCACAACACCGAATACAAACATATTTATTACATCAACCACCCGTATCAAAGAAATCCAAAACGAGGACTATTCATGATCAAAGACGGACGATTCATACTCGACGGCATGGAAAATGTGGTGATCAACATCGGCAAAGTCACCACAGAGGAGGAACTCGCAGAGCAGGAATGGGAGCCGATGGGCCCCACCCCGAAGCCCGGAATTCTCTCGCTTCGAAATTGGGATCACCGCCTGTTAAAGGACTTCCCACCATTCTACGCGCCGATATGTGACATGTGCTGTCTCTGCACATACGGAAAATGCGATCTCACAGAGAACCGCAAGGGCGCGTGCGGGATCGACATCGCGGCACAGCAGGCGCGCATGGTCACGATCGCATGTTGCATAGGGACAGCAGCGCACGCGGGACATGCGAACCACGTACTGCACGAGCTGATCAAATGGCGCGGCAGGGATCACCCGATCGATCTCGGCCCCTACATCGATGTCGAGGCTCCAATCATACGAACCGTAGTCGGCACCAGACCAAAGACGCTTGGCGACCTCGAGGAGATACTCGATTACGTGAACCAGCAGCTTGTGCATGTGCTCTCGTCCACGCACACGGGTCAGGAGGGTTCTTTCATCGATTTCGAGTCAAAGGCGCTGCATGTCTCGATGATCGACAACCTTGCAAAGGAGGTCGCGGACATCGCGCAGATCGCGGGGTTCGACTTCCCGAGGGGTGACCCTGACGCTGCGCTCATTGATTTCGGGTTCGGCGCGGTTGACCGGACAAAGCCTATCATCGTCTTCATCGGGCATTACCCGGCTGTGAGCGTCGCAACAATCGATTACATCGAGGAGCATGGCCTCTCCGACAAGATAGAGGTCTGCGGAATCTGCTGTACCGCAATCGAGACGAGCAGGTACAGCGCATCTGCAAAGGTCATCGGTCCATTATCCATGCAACTCTTCTTCGTACGGTCTGGAATTGCTGATGTCATCGTCCTGGACGAGCAGTGCGTCAGAACAGACCTTCTGGAGGAGGCGCAGAAGGTCGGAGCGCCACTGATCCTGACAACCGATAAAATATGCTACAATCTTCCGGATGTTACGAATCGCGATTCCGACAAGGTCGTCGAGGATCTTCTGAACGGCGCACCCGGCGTTCTGATATCAGACCCGCACAAGGCAGCAAAGGTGATAACAGAGACCGCGCTAAAGGTGAAACCGAAGAGGGATGCACTCAATCACTTACCTGAACTTGAGGAAGTGCGAGAGCTTGCAGAGGCGTGCATCGAATGCGGCTGGTGCGACCGGGCGTGTCCGAACAGCCTTCCGGTAAAGGACGCGATGATCAAAGCGAAAGAGGGCGATTTTGAAGGGCTCTCTAACCTATTCAGCCCGTGCATGAGTTGCGGCAGGTGCGAATCCGAGTGCAAGAAAGACCTTCCGATCGTGAGCATGATTCTTAAATCTGCTCAGGAGATCGCATTTGGCGAGACGTACACGATGCGGGCTGGAAGGGGACCAGTGCTTGACACCGAGATCAGGAAGGTAGGCGCCCCGCTCGTGCTTGGAGAGATCCCTGGAATCGTTGCGCTCGTCGGCTGCAGCAACTTCCCCGACGGCGAGGTCGAAGTCGCAAAGATCGCTGAAGAGTTTGCGCGCCGGAACTACATCGTCGTTGCAACGGGCTGCTCGGCGATGGCGATGGCGATGTACCGCTGCGAGGATGGACAGACGCTCTACGAAAAGTATCCCGGCACATTTGATGCAGGAGGCGTTGTCAACATCGGCTCGTGCGTTGCAAACGCACACATCATCGGTGCAGCAATCAAGGTCGCGGCAATCTTCGCCCGCATCCCGCTGCGAGGAAACTTCGAAGAGATCGCTGACTACATCTTAAACAAGGTCGGCGCATGTGGTGTCGCATGGGGCGCGATGAGCCAGAAAGCGGCATCCATCGGCACAGGCACCAACCGGTGGGGACTCCCTGTAGTCCTTGGTCCGCACGGATCAAAGTACAGACGGGCGTACATCAGCAACAAGGAACTAAGCGAGTGGGAACTCTACGACAAAAGGACTGGCGAGGTCGTGGAGGGTGAACCTGCACCTGAATACCTGGCATATCCTGCGGAGACGATGGAAGAGGCGATTGTTCTGATTGCTAAGTTATGTATCAGACCGAGCGACAATGCGAAGGGGCGACAGATCAAACTCTCAAACTATGTCGATCTATACAAGAAATACATGGAAACGCTCCCGCCTGACCTACATTTATTCGTCCGAAATGAACGTGACATTCCGATCACGATGAAGGACGAGATCATGGAATATCTGGAAGAAGCTGGCTGGAAGCCGAGAAAGGCGATAGGTGATTTGAGCAGGCTTGTACCTGAAGAGGAGGTCTAACGATGACACGAGCATACCAGTGCGCAAACGTATCGGATCCGCATCCTGGGAAGGTCGCAACCTCTGCGAGCGTTGCGGCAGCGATCAAGCGGGCAGAGCGCCCGGTTATCATCGTTGGAAGCGAGCTAAGGCATCTTGACTGGGCTCTGGATCTTGCAAAGGAGCAGAATATCCCGATCGTTGCGACAGCGCACGTTGCAGGTGCGATGCGTGAGAAGGGCGTCCGTCCGGACCGGGAGATGGGCGCAATCGAGATCACGAACCTTCTGAAGAGTCCTGAATGGGACGGCGTTCGGGGCGAGGGGCAGCACGATCTTGCGATATTTACGGACGTACTATACTACCTCGAAGCCCAGATGCTCTCCGCGCTCAAGCACTTTGCGCCGCACATCAAGACGATCTCGCTGACACGGGGACACCAGCCGAATGCTGACCAGTCGCTTCCGAATCTGAGCGAGAAGAAGATGGGCGAGTTTCTGGCGGAGATTATGGGGGCGCTCGCGGAGTCGTGAGTGGTCGGATGACAGAGATCCACCCCCAACAGCAAAAACCAGGTGATACAGATGGCTAAAGTAATAGTATTCCACTACACAGACGAAGGTAAGTTTCCACCACTCAGTTCAGAAGAGCTAACTGACATCAAGAAGAAGCTGGATTCCGAACTCAAGAACCACCCGGATCTCACGTTCAACGGGACATTCGTTGACGATTCCGGCAGAGGGTTCTGCGACTGGGATGCACCCAGTGCTGAGGCGGTCAACGAGGTCTTGAAAATTGTGCTTGGCGCACCACCTGTTGACGGCACAGTGGTTGTGAAGCAAGTCCTGTGAAAGGCAACGATTGCGGACGGATGGGCGGTACAGATGCAGCTAGCGAATTTTGCCATACGACCCCACTATCACTCAGACCCGTTCAGATTCCCCGATACCGCATGAACGCGCCAATCCCGAGCAGCGCGCCCAGAACAACCACCAGCCAGAACAGGACGTTGTCGGTCAGTCTTATCCCCCCGGTCTCCATCGTTGCCTCTGCCGGTCGGGTAGGGATTCCCCCTGCAACCGGCGTAACCTTCTCGGTCGGCACTGGCGTTGGCGGTGGGGGCGGCGTCAGGACGGATACCTCTACATCACGCCACGTATTCGGATCGTTCGCGGCGTTATCCGCGATCCCGATGTTGTAGGTTCCAATAGATGTGTTCTCACCGGCATAGATCGTTACCTCGTACGTAGCGGTCTCTCCGATATCGATGGTCTGCGATTCTACAGGAGATATAGTAATTCCCTCTGGCAGATCGCGGGGATATTTAAGAATGACACCACCGTAGCAGAGATTTCCGTGATTTGTGGCAGAGACCGAGAATGTCGCACTCGAGCCCTGATAGACCTCAACCGACTGGACCTCTCCGATATCCACATAATCCTCGTATATCGAGCCGTCCTCGATCGTTGAAACTGCCGGATGTGCGAGCACTGCAAGGAGTAGTGCTGCGCAGACGATTGGCTTTACCATGACGATAATTATGTCGAACATTGCAATAAGGTTTACTGTTGCGACTCACAGGGTCCGGGGGCGCCACGTCCAGCGGGGTTCAAGCACCAGCCCAATCTCTGCGCAATAACTCACATCCCGCACACATCCCACCCACGCAACCATAACTTACTTTATCAAGTACGGATAAAGTGGCACACAAACACGAGGCATCGAGATGGAGATCAAAGGCGGCTACACAAAGAAGATACTGAATATCGACCTGACCAAAGGCAAATCGGTCGTAACCGATGTCGATGACGAGTTCGCGCTGAAATACATCGGCGGCAGAGGATGGGATGCGAAGATCGTGCTCGACAATCTCATGGAGCACCCGGATCTAAAGCCGCTCGGTCCCGAGAACATCATAGTGATCGCGCCGGGTCCGCTCTCTGGCTTGTACCTTCCGGCATCAGGCAAGAACTCATTCATATCGATCTCGCCGCTGACCGGCATATACGGCGATAGCAGCATGGGCGGTCTTTTTGGAGTGGAACTGCGGCAGGCTGGCTACGATGCGCTGGTAATCAAAGGCAGAGCGGATGCGCTTTCCATGATCTGCATCGATGACGGAGATATCGATATCAAGAGCGCATCCGCTTATGCGGGCAAGACCAGTTCTGATACCGAGCGTGCGGTAAAAGAGGATTTGGGCGACATCGAGACCCGGGTTGCTGTGATCGGTCCTGCCGGAGAGAATCTCGTCAAATTCGCGTGCATCAACACCGAATGGAGCCGGAATGCCGGGCGTACAGGCATGGGGGCAATCTTTGGCTCAAAGAATTTAAAAGCAGTAGCAGTCAGGGGCTCGCATGACCTGCCGGTCCATGACATGGACGCGCTCATCAACGCAGGCGACCGGGCATTTGATTACCTGAAGAGCCACGATCTCTTCGAGTTATGGCAGCAGCAGGGCTTGATGTCGGTCATCGATTACATCAACACCGCTGGTGCGATGCCGACCCACAACTTCAACGATGCCCATTTCGACGGCGCTGATACGATAAACGGCGATACGATGCTGAAATACAAGATCGGGGACACTGCCTGCTTCTGCTGCCCGATGTCGTGCGGAAATATATGCCTCGTCAAGGAGGGAAAATATGCAGGAACCGTGACCGAGAATCCTGAATACGAGACTGCATGTATGTTCGGCTCAAACGTCGGTGTAACCGATTTTACAGCGATCCTCCGTGCAAATATGCTGTGCGACGACCTTGGCATCGACACCATATCGACAGGCAACCTGATCGCTGTTCTGATCGATGGATACGAACAGGGAATCCTTAATCGCGATGATCTGGACGGGATGACCTTGAAGTGGGGGGATGGCGATTCGGTTCATGAGCTGATTGAAAAGATCGCATACAGGAAAGGTATCGGCAATATCGTGGCAGATGGAACTTACGGACTGATAAAGCATTTCCCTGACCTTAAAAATCTAATATCCCACACGAAAGGTCTTGAAATGACAGCGTACGATGCGAGGATCGGTGTCACGATGGCGCTCGGATACGGGACCTCTGATATCGGCGCACATCACACCAGGGCGTGGCCTCTTGCAAAGGAGATCGAACTTGGCAGTAACTGGACACTCGACGAACGCGTCGATCTCGTGATCTACCACCAGACCGTGCGCCCGCTCTTCGACTGTCTCGGCGTCTGCAGGCTCCCGTGGATCGAACTCGGGCTCGATGAGCATATCTATGCAGATCTGTTCGCTGCGGCAACAGGAGTTCCATTGACACTTGAGGATATGTTCGAGCGGTCAAGCCACATCTATGACCTCACACGCACGATCAACGTAAAACTCGGGGTCGGCAGGAAGGACGATTATCCGTCCGAGCGGGCATTCACAACACCGATCAAGACCGGACCCCACGCAGGCGAATTGCTGGATCGTGAGTATTTCGAGAGTGCGCTTACGCTGTATTACAAAAAGCGGGGCTGGGACGAGAACGGAGTCCCTACCACTTTCACCGCGTGATCGCGAAACCGTTATTATGTTTAACGCAAGTGAGAGTACCATGCATCCGAACGGGAAGGTCTATCTGGTCGGCTCCGGTCCTGGCGATCCTGAACTCCTGACAATCAAGGCGCTGCGTCTTATTAAGGAGGCAGACGTGATCGTGCACGATCAACTGCCCGGACCTGGAATACTTACGTCGCTTCCGAAGAGCGCGGAACTGATCGATGTTGGCAAGTACGCAGGCGACCACACGCTTTCACAGGATGAGATCAACCGATTACTGGTCGATTACGCATCGCAGGGGAAGACCGTGGTTCGTCTGAGGGGCGGCGACCCATACCTCTTCGGAAGAGGTGGCGAGGAAGCACTGGAACTTCGAAAAGCCGGGATCGATTTTGAGGTGGTTCCGGGCATCACGTCCGCAATAGTAGTTCCCGCGTACGCTGGCATCCCGATCACGCACAGGGATAATGCGTCGATGGTGACGATCATCACAGGGCATGAGCAGAATAAGGAGGGGTCGATGCTCGACTGGGAATGGCTTTCGCAGTCCTTGGGTACGATCGTGATCCTGATGGGTGTGAGCACGCTTGGCACGTACATCCCTGAATTGATGCGGTACGGCAGTGACCCGGATACGCCTGTTGCGATAATCGAGCGCGGGACACGGGATGATCAGGTGGTGACCACAGGAAGTTTAAGCACGATCGTCGATATCGCAAAGGATCGCGGGGTTAAGGCACCTGCGATTGTTGTGATCGGGGATGTGGTGCGGCTGCACGACGTGTTGGGTTCGTCTGGATGAAACTTCGGATCAACAAGAGTTTTTGGCGCTCTGGTAATTCACGAGTGCATGCACTTTTTCACTTCCTAAGGATCCGGTTATGGTAATGCGGTGTCGACATTCTCAAGATCGAGCATCGACGCCTTCGGCGTTAAGGAAGATTAAACCACAGAGGATCACAGAGAGTTGTTATTTTTATCTTTCGCCCCCTCTGTGTCACTCTGTGGTTTTCCAAACCCTTATTTCGAAAATATCAAAAAGTTTCCGGGGTTTTGGTCACCGCAACGCGGGATAACGCAAGCGTCGACGACAGAGTCGTTACCAGAGACCCAATAATCTTTAGATCCTACCTACATCGTCCCGTGCAATCTCCCTGATCCGCTCGACCCCCCCGATCTTATCAATCGTCTCTGCCACAGCATCAGGTACGAGCTGCTCCCAATCCTCGCCAGAGAGCATCTTTTTTCGTATAATGGTCCCGGAATAGATATCCCGCTGGTGCATCGGAGAACGTTTGACCTGAACTCCTGCCTCCTCAAACAATCGAAAAACGAGCGGGTTGTTGGTATACGCGAGATCAAAATATGGGGTCATGGATCTCACATGGGAGACCCAGACTGCATTTTGCTGTATATCCTCGATCGGGATTACGTAATAATCAATACCTAAATCTTTCAGCGAACGTGAGACCATAACTACACGTTCGCCTGCGGTAAACGGATTCTCTGGCTCGTGGCTACGCTGTGCGCTGCCGATCCCGACGATGATTTCGTCAACCTCGCCGGCGATGCTTTCAAGGACAGTATGGTGCCCTATGTGGTATGGCTGAAAGCGCCCGATATAGAAGGCACGGTTAATGCGCTCCGCCTTCCTTTGGCGCATTATTCTTGTGCTTCTGATCTGCAAGTGTCTTTATGAGGAACATCCCTGGCTTCGGGTCATCCAGGTATTCGATGCCTTTCACCTTGTTCAAGTACTTCTCTCCGGTCTCGTTTCTGACGATGACCGAGTTCCAGCCATCTGGCGCGCCTACCGATCCAACCGAGATGTCTGCATAGTATGCGGTGTAATCAAGACAGTGGTGGCATGGGTTTCGTGCAAGCGCCGCAATTTCCTTGATCGCAATGCTGTTACCTACGGGTTCCTCGCCGTTGTCGCCGTTCTTGGTGTATGCCCAGAACTTGCCTCCTCCGAAGTCCATCTTCACGACCTGTTTGATATCAAGCCCCATAATGTTCGGGATGATGTTATCACAAAGCGCCTCGCTGGTGAAGCTCTCCATACAGAGGATTCCGATCACAAGTACGATTCGGTCAGTCATGTTCTCGCGCATGAGTGCTGCGGCGTGTGCCTGACACGGTACTCCTACGACCGCGATCTTCTCGTACTTCTTCATCGCATCCTTAAGCTGCGCAAGAACAGGCGCTGAACTGTACTTCGTGCCCTTTGATAAATCAACATCTGACGCCTTCGTCAGTATAAATGGCTCGATGCCCCAGTTCTCATCCCGCTTGATACCGACAGCACAGTCGATCTCTCCCTGCTCGAATAAGGATTTGAGTATTGCTGATACGACAGCACCGTCCTGCCCCTCTAGCTCGCTCTTTCCGCCTCTGAAGCTTCGGACGTTGTCGAACTCGTCCTCAGGGAATCCGTCCACGACAGGACAAACCCTTGAACAGGTCAGATAGTCTTCACAAACCTCACATGTTGTACCGTGGACATAATAAGTCAGATTATTCGGATCGCGTCTGCTTGCGCTCGGGGGACGAGTCTCATCTTCCGGCACATCTGCCTCAGACTCTATGTAAACGGCATTGAGGGGGCATGTTGCTTCACATGCCCCGCAAGCCGCGCAGACGCCATTTTCAATGACTTCTACAATCTTTGGCGGCAAATCACTCAGCCTCCAATGATCTCCTTTCCGATCAGCTTGATCGATTTCTCCTTGTCAGGACCAATCGGCGAGCCTATCACAACCTGTGTGACACCGATCTTCATGAGTTCGTCGATTCTTGCCACACAGTCTGCTGGTGTGCCGTAGATAGCGAACGCGTCCATCATCTCGGTTGTGATTGCACCACCCATCAAAGTGCCGAAGTCGCCCTTTGCGATTGCTCCTCCGATTGTGCCGATCACGCTTGGGTCGATGCCGTGCCTCTCAAGAACCATCGGTGGCGATCCTGCAACGATGAATGCAACAACAATCTTTGCCGCGTTCAGTGCCTTATCGACCTTCTTGTCGATTGAGAAGCATGCATACGCGGTCACATCGATGTCCTTCATACTCCTGCCTGCCGATTCCGCGCCCTTCTTGATCTCCTTTACCGCGACCTCGAAGTCCTTCGGATGCGATGCGTTTATGAGCGCACCATCAGCGATCTTTCCTGCAAGCTCAAGCATCTTTGGTCCCTGCACGCCGAGGTAGATCGGGATGTTTCCGGCAGCGAATGCCATCTGAGCGCCAGAGAGTGATACCAGTTCACCCTTCTGGTTGACTGGCTTTCCAGCAAAGAGTTCACGCATTGCTGAAACGGTCTCCTTTGTCATGGTGAGTGGCTTCACCCACTCGATTCCCATCTTATCAAAGGTTGCCTTGTCACCGGGACCCAGTCCGAGGATTGCGCGTCCGCCCGATATTTCGTTTACAGCAGCGATACTGGATGCGGCAACCGCCACGTTTCTCGTGTAGGGGTTTGTGACACCGCTTCCGAGCTTGATTGTGTTGGTGTTGGCTGCGAGCACCGCAAGCATGGTGTACACGTCACGATTGTTGTAGTGGTCTGTGATCCAAACATTGTCGAACCCGTTCTGCTCAGCCATCTTGGTGTAATGGGCTATCTTCAGAACAGGGTCACTTGGTACAAATTCGATTCCATATGCCATGGTTTGTCCTCCGTGTATCTAATAAGGTTGAGATGATCGTTGGTGTAATGATTTAAAACCTTATTGGTGTGGCAGTGCGGTCTTGGGTTGACCGCCCTCATTTTCAGTAAGGTTAATATATCAATTCATACAACTAATACCATCTTCACTGAAATATTATGCCGAAGGTTGCTACATGCCCATTGAAGACATCACAAAAACAATCAAGATCGAGAATGTGGTTGCGTCCACCTCGATATCAAGTAAAATAGATCTTGAACGCGTGTCAGAGCTGATAGAGGGAGCTGAATACAACAAAAAGAGGTTTCCCGGAGCGATCTATCGACTCAAGGATCCAAAACTTGCTGTTCTTGTATTTGGAAGCGGAAAGATCGTGTGTACGGGCGCAAAGAAGATCTCAAATGTCGAGATTGGGGTAAAAAAGATATTTGAGAAACTTGAAGAGATCGGGATCAGTACAGAGGGACAGACCGAACTCGTTCTTCATAATATCGTTTCATCTGCAGACCTTGGATGCGCGATCAATCTCGATGCCGTTTCGATGGGTCTTGGGTTCGAAAACATCGAATACGAGCCGGAACAGTTTCCGGGACTCGTGTACCGAATTAAAGAGCCGAAATCGGTCGTGTTGCTATTCGGATCTGGTAAAATGATCATCACCGGATGCAAAAGTCCGGAAGATTCGAAACTCGTCGTCATCAAAATTGTAAATGATCTCGATGAACTCGGATTGTTATGATTTATGATCCCGATTACTGACAATCATATCCATCTTGATCGCAGGGGAAAGGGGCTCCTGGCGGTCAAGGAGTTTGCCCGCGCGGGTGGAACGCACATCATCCTTGTATCAAAGCCATCATGGACGCTTGGTATTGAGATAATTAAGCCAGATGACTACGAACCGGTCTTTGAAGAGACGATCAGTATCGCGCGTGAGATAAACCGGTCCGATGTCAGTGTTACCGCGTTCCCTGTGCTCGGGGTTCATCCTGCCGAGATCACGGTGCTATCTGACCATGTGGGGCAGACGCGGGCAGAGGAGTTGATGATTGCTGGGCTTGAGATCGCACAGCGTTTTGTTTGTGAGAACGAGGCGATAGCCATCAAGACCGGAAGACCACATTACGAGGTCTCTGAGAGCGTGTGGGATGCGTCCAACCGCATCATGGCTTACGGCATGACTCTCGCGCGTGATGCCGGATGCGCTGTGCAACTTCATACCGAGACTGCTGACGCGGCAGTGATCGCGGATCTCGCAGTGATCGCGAAGAGATCCGGGATTTCGCCCGGAAAGGTGGTCAAGCATTATGCTCCGCCGCTGATACATGTTTTTGAACGCGAAGGGATCTTTCCGGGAGTGCTCGCAGGCAAGGGCGCGATCGAGAGCGCGCTTATCGAGGGGAGCAGGTTCATGATGGAGACTGATTACATCGACGATCCCGAGAGGCCCGGCGCGGTGCTCGGGCCAAAGACCG
Source organism: Methanosarcinales archaeon (assembly GCA_030604085.1). Classification (GTDB taxonomy): domain Archaea; phylum Halobacteriota; class Methanosarcinia; order Methanosarcinales; family Methanogasteraceae; genus Methanogaster_A. Next base: position 17,020 of record JAUVWP010000018.1, read on the forward strand.
TGCCCCGGAGAACGTTGCAGTTGATCGACAGGTTCGGCGAGGAGGTCTTCTGGAAGGTGCACAAGGAGAACCCTGAGCAGGTGTACGGCATCGAGATCGTGGTGTGAGCAACCGCCCACACCTACTCATCCATTCACAACTTCACGATCGCGTTTCTTGGGCAGACCTCGATGCATGTCCCGCACTGGTTGCATTTCTCCTGATCGATCACGGCAACTGCCTTCACCAGTTTGATTGCACCCTCAGGGCATTTCTTCTTGCAGATTCCGCATCCGATGCATCCGAACTCGCAGATCTCCTTTACGTACTTGCCCTTGTCGTGTGATGCATAGACCACATACACTGGTCCATGCTCCTTTGCAATCGTCAACACCTGTTGCGGGCATGCAGTCACACACGCGCCGCAGCCCTTGCAGTTATACTTCTTGATTCTCGGAAGTCCGTTATCCGCAATCTCGATCGCATCGAACATGCACGCTCGCACGCAGTCGCCAAGACCGATGCACCCGTACGAGCAGGCTTTCTTCGTGCCTGAAAGAAGGATTGCGGCTCTGCATGTGTCCGCGCCGATGTAATCGTATCGGTCCTTGCAGTTTGTTCCGCCCTGACAGATCGTGACCGGATACATGGATTCTGCTGCGCTGATATCCATTCCAAGCAGCTCTCCGATCATCTCAAACGTCTCGGTATCGCATGAGGTGCATGCGTCAGGCGTAACATCCCCGGCAACGACGTGCTCTGCAAAGTCAGCGCATCCCGGGTATCCGCAGGCTCCGCAGTTCGCACCAGGCATCAGTTCCATCAGTGCATCAACAAGCGGGTCGGTCTCGACATAGAACGCCTTTGATGCCCAGACGAGCATCCCTGCCATCGCAAGTCCGAGTGCGCCAAGCACAGCGATTGCAGGCGGCAGCAAACTCATAAGATCAACCGTCATAATTTCACCATCGAAAAGTAGCTGACAATGATTAGTGCGACCATCGTCGCTGCAAAGAACGCTCCGATGAAGCCGCTGAAGAGGTCAACATTGCGCATAATCAACTTCTCCCGGAGCGCAGCTGTCGCAAGCATCACCCAGGAGTAGCCAAGACCTGCCGCGAACGCGTATATGATGCTTGCGCCATACGTGTAGCCCTCTTGTATATTCATCAGCACCACACCAAGAACGGCGCAGTTCGTTGCGATCAGCGGGAGATATATTCCGAGCGACTTGTAGAGCGGCGGGCTAAACCTGCGTATGATGAACTCGACAAGCTGTACAAATGACGCGATGATGAGAATGAAACAGATCGTCCGCAGGAATGTCAGATCTTTCCCTATAATACTTGCAGGGCTCAGGAGATAATGATAGATGGGCCACGTGAGGATCGCCGACATTGTCATAACGAAGGTGACCGCCATCGACATGCCTTTCGATGTATCTGAGTTTGTGGTTAGACCAACATACGAACAGAGTCCGAGAAACATGATCAAGAGGAAGTTCTTTGTGAACATCGCATCCACAAAGATCGGGAAGAGATTCTCTGTAGGCAAAAGTCCGGGTGTTTCGATCATATCTCGTAACCCTCCTTTCTGAGTTGTTTCATCCGTTTGCGATCACTCATGATCTTGAACAGGAGCATCAGTGCAGCGATCGTTAAGAACGCACCTGGTGGTGTTACCATTACGGTTGCCGGCTCAATCGGGAATGTTATTGGATTAGGGACGAATGAGAACCCAGGGATGTCTGAAAGTGGGTAAAATCCAAGTTCGCCCTCCTTACTCCAGAGCATCATGAGTTTTAACGCGCCGGTTCCGAGAATCTCCCTTATTGTGCCGAGCAGTATCAGCGCCGCCGCAAAACCAATCGATATACCGATCCCATCCGCTATCGAGGGCAAGACTGGATTTCGGTTTGCAAAAGCCTCTGCTCTACCAATGACTATGCAGTTCACAACAATCAGCGGAACAAAGATTCCAAGCGCCTCGTACATCGGCGGCAGAAATGCCTCGAGCATCATATCAATCATCGTAACGAAGGTACAGATGATCAGGATGAATATCGGGATTCTGACGCCTGGAGGGATCTGTTTTCGCAGAAGAGAGACGAAGATGTTCGAGCCGAGCATCACAAAGGTAAACGCCATCGCCATGCCGAGCGCGTTTGCAAATGACGTGGACACAGCAAGTACCGGACAGAGACCGAGCACAAGCACGAATACAGGGTTATCCTTGATGATACCTCGAATTATCTCTCCTACAAAGGATTTCTTTGCCATTTATGAAACCTCCTGTTGCATCTTTCCAATTATTTCAGCAGCTCCGTCGGTGACATATCTGGATGATATCGTTGCGCCTGAGATGCCATCGATCTCTCCGCCGTCATCGCTCAGTTTCAGCCCATCAAGACCGACCCCTGCGAATTGTGCGACAAACCCTTCGTCTTTCTGGATCTTATCCCCGATTCCAGGTGTCTCTTTCTGCGAGACCACAACAACTCCGGTCACCACGAAATCGGTGTCTACCCCGACTGCGAGCGTTAAGATGTCCTGCATACCCTGAACCTCTGCCATGGCACCATAACCGATCAGGTCGCCACCGTCATAAGCCTCGTAGCACAGTTCACCACCCGCGGATTTGAACTTGGTAGCACCAGGAACAACACCCATATCGAGCAGTTGCTTGTCAGGACCACCTGCCGCTTCTGCAAGCTTCGCAAGCTGTTCCTGTGTGACTCCGTACGTCGCTGTCAGGACCACAGCCGCCACCGCAGCAATGAGAGTTAGCTTGAGGAGTATCATTACAGTGGAATCTTTTGTTTCCGCCATTTTATTTCCCTCTGATCGGCTTTGGTATGGTGCTTCTGTCGATGAGCGGGCTGAAGACGTTCATCAGGAGTATTGCGAAGCACATCCCTGCGAAATAGGTATTGAAATAGAGCTGGATCAGTATCAGCCCGGCAAGCATAACTCCATAGATCAGTCTGCCCTTCTTTGTCACAGGCGTTGTGACCGGGTCTGCCGCAAGGAATATCAGTCCGAGGAAGTAGCCGCCGGTTATAACATAAGGAAGTTGTGAACCCATCCCGACGATCGGCATCAAGAGTAAAAGCAGGATAGTGGCACTGAGTGCCACCCGCCTGTCCACGTATTTCTTGTACAGAACGAATGCGCCGCCGAGTAACACCGCTATCGGCGAGAATTCGATAAGTCTACCAGCACCAGTCTCAAGGAATAGGTCAGAAAAACTGCCGAGATTCGGTGTCGATTCCACACCCATCAGCGTGGGCCACGCAGCAAGCAGGAATGCAAATCCAACCAGTGCAGGATGGAACACCAGCGTCCCTGTGCCGCCGAAGATGTATTTTGGCACTGCAATCGCAAACGCGGCTCCGATGATCGGAACCCAGAGCGGGACGTTAAGCGGTAGAATTAGCGCAAGCAGCAGACCAATCAGCACGGCATTCCCGTCATTTATAATAATCGGCTGGGATGCCGCCTTGTAGATGATAATTTCAGTAACCACTGCTGCAATCACGGTTACGAAGAGGATCTTTATGCCGGGGAAAATGAGTTCTAGTCCGGGCAGTCCAAAGCGGTAGACCAATGCAACGCACATAATGCCCACAAATACCATCAATGCAGCGACGGTCCCCCACATCACGCGTTTCACACTCTCGTCACTCTTCACATGGGGTAATGGTGATATTGTATATGTCATTCGGATGCCTCCATCTCGGCAACGCCGTGTTTGCCATACCTGATTATCTGCACGATCGGGAGCTTGGACGGGCAGACGTACGCACACATACCGCATTCCACGCAGTCACCGATGTATAATCCTGCACACTTGTCAAACTGCGCGCTGTCTGCATATCCATACAGCAGGTGTGGCATCAGACCGATCGGACACTCGTCCACACACCACGCGCAGTTGATACAGGGCGCCGGCGGTTCGCGCTCGATATCGCACTCGGTCTGCACAAGAATTCCTGTTGTCGTCTTGATGACCGGGACCTCATCTGAGTACTGTGCCGCGCCAGGTATTGCGCCGTTTACGATGATCTTTACCGGTGTTCCACTATATCCGCCACATTCTTTGATTACATGGCTGATCGGCGCGCCGATATCCACGAGAACATCTCTCGGAGAACCTACCGCACCTGCAACGGTCACCACTTTCTTAATCATAGGTTCACCGTCACGAAGCGCATCGTATATCGCTTTCATAGCAGCGATGCTGCTCACGATAACGCCGCGGTCTTCCGGAGTGCTACCGCGTGGCACCTTCTTCCTTGCAAACTTCTTGGCAAGCGTGTTTTCGGTGCCTGGCGGATAATACCGCGGTGTCGCGATGACCTTGATGTTGCTGTCCGGTATCGTCTCGGTTCGCATGACATGCAGCGCTTCTGAGCCAAGTTCGATTATGATGAACGCTTTCTTAGCACCAACCGTTTCCATCAATGCTTTCAATCCATATACGATCTTGGAAGGATGATCGAGCATGAGCGCTTCGTGTGATGACAGATCCCATGTATTCGTCCCGTTGACGACGATCGTGTCGATATCTTCTTTTGTGCGCAGTGTCGGCTGTCCGTTCGGTTCGACAATACCGGCTTCCCTGATAATGCGCCTTATCTTTCCTGTGGACAATTCTACCGATTCAATTTCGCTCTTTTCTCCATCGTGTGTCTTGATCACCACACTAAGAACATCTTTACCAGTCGGATGCGGCAGTTCGGAGACGGCTGTAACCTCCCCGGAAACGCTCGAATGTATCCGGAACTCGCCGTCGCCGATCAATTGACCAACAGAAACGATATCGCCAACACTTACCAAGGAATCGCACACCGCGCCATCATGCTGCTGTAGAGGAATAATCACCTGATCAAATGTTTTGATTGTTACAATCTTCAATGCGGATGCCTCCTGTGCCTCGCATTATGGATACGTGTGTCGGTATATATAAGTATTGTTATCTGGCTGGCAGCCAAGCAACTATCTTTTAAGTGTTACCGTACAGAGTATACACAACATGAGTGTACCGAGATTCTGGAGACATATCAGCAGCAGGTACAACCTGATCGGAACGAGGTGTAATACCTGCGGCGAATACTACTTCCCGCCGAGAACGATGTGCCCGAACTGCCGCAGGGATGGCAGCATCGAGGAATATCAGTTCAAGGGGTATGGCGAGGTCGTCACCTACACGATCATCCATACCGCATCAGAGGGATTCGATATGCAGACGCCGTATCCACTTGCGATCATCCAACTGGATGAGGATCCGCGCATGACCGGACAGGTGGTCTGTGACAATGATGAGATCGCAATCGGGATGCGTGTGAAACCGATATTCAGGAAACTCGGTGAAGATGGTGCCGCTGGCATCATATACTATGGCACCAAGTTCATCCCTGCATAATGCGCAACGCCTCGGTGGCTCAGCTGGCAGAGCGAGTGATTTATAATCACTAGGTCGCGAGTTCAAATCTCGCCCGAGGCTTAAGTGGCTTTTTAATTTTTTCTGGGTGGACTCTGATTATGGCGAAGAAGATTAACCACAGAGGACGCGGTCTGCGAAGCAGCGCCGAAGGCCGGACACAGAGAGTTGCTGTTTTCTCTGTGCTCTCTGTGGTTTTCCGAATCATTTCAGAAGAATAAAAAGTCTCAGGCTTAAGGTTTGATATTATTGGGTATGCGGGGGCTGCGGTGATCGCTCAACCTCTGCCCTGCCATCGCGCACCGCAACAACAAATCCAATATCATCCGCGAGCGTACGCGCAGCCTCTCCTGTTCCATGTATCAGCAGTTCCACGAGATCGTCTGGTTCATCGATGTCGGTCGCTGCTGCAAACGAGTCATAGACTTCGACTGAGAGACCGTTGTCGTGTGCGATCCTGAGATGATCAAGGAAACTCGTGCCGTAGTAATCCGTGCTGAACCGGGACGGGTCTTTGATGGAGAGGATATTGGTTCCTCCACCCTTGCCGGGTGCGATCACCAGATCGGCGTCAAAAGCCGCAATCTCTCGCACGTGCCGGCTCTTCAGGAGCGGCAGGTCCGCCATCACGATCATGACAGGATCGCATCCGTACTCTGCCACCTTGGAGAGATACTCGTTTAGTGCATCGTTTAATCCTGATTCGCTGAGCAGGATGTGCGGATCGATGCGCGCGTCGTTGAAGACCGATGGCGTGAGGATATCGACCGCGAAGCCGTCGGTTGCATCGAGCACATCTTGAAGCATCTTCATCGCAAGCAGGTCGCGCTCATCTGGTGTTAGCACGCCAGAGAGGCGGGATTTGGCGTTCTCTTTCTTAAATGGTATTACGATTCTCATGGTAATGCCTCCGGCATCGATGCGTAAGTATGAGAATTTCTTGCACGCATTATCAATCCTGTCCAAAGATCCTGTGGTAGTACTCTGCCCCGATGTCAACGCCCCATGCGACATGCCGCACATTGACGTCCCGATCCATGCCAAGCGTCAGCAGATGAAGCACCCGCCTGTAGATCGTGGCCGGCTCTTCACCTTCCTTTGCAGCAAGCGCGCCCATCCGCTCCCTGACCGCATCGAAATATCGCTCCCGGTCGGATTCTGTCATAAACGTCATGCCGGTGGAGGCGATCCGGTCTGCAAGATCGTGATGATTCGCGGCATTCCCGACATCCTCGATGATCAACTCGTTGAGCCGGTCGAGCGCAGCCTGCCTGATGGCACGCAAGACCTGTTCATCGCTGCTTTCGATGTATATCCGGTTTATCTCCTCAGTTCCGCTCGCCCGCACAAGGAGACGGGAGATCGTCCCCCCGCCCGGATCCTGCAGCACAAACTCGACCTTGTCATGGTATGTGCCGCCAGCCCAGAGAACGTCCTGCCCTGCGATCGACTCTGGCGGGTCATCGAGCCATGAATTGATGATCTTCTCCTTCGGATTGTTCGGAGCCCAGATATCGAGCCGTTCGTCGTATTTTTCGCCATACCTCTCCGTATGTTCCCGCCATATCTCGCCAGGTGGCTTTCCGTGCCACGCGATCATGGACGCGATCATGCATATCCCGAGGATCCCGTCCTTGTCAGGGAACCGCTTGATCGTGAAACCGCCGCTCTCCTCGCCTGCAACCGCTGCAGGCAGATCGTATTTTTTCATCGCTGCGGAGATGTACTTGAAGCCGACCTCGGTATCGATGCACGGGAACCGGTGCAAGGCGAGCGCGTATTCGACATCACCAGTAACCTTTCTGACGCTGTAGAACGGATGCCGGATCAGCGAATTGACCTGATCCCATTCCGGCGTCGGTATATCGTATCCGCCGTCATCGGATAGCGTCCGCACCACGTCATCGATTGCAGTGGACGTGGTTCCTGTCCGTATCACAATATGGTTCTCCCAGTGTAGCCCCCTGATCACGAAATCGCAGATCATGGCAAGGAGTTTGTTAAGGTTGATAAATCCATCCCGGTTAAGGATTCCGCCGCAGCGATCGCCATCTGTATCGTTTGCGCACTCAAAGAGTGCACCGATCCGTTCCAATCGATCCGCAGTCGGGAGAAGCCACTGCTCCTCAGGATTGGCATAGAATCGGAGACCTAAAAGATCGTCCTTCCCTGAATCCATCGGAAAGACGGATTCCGCGGGAACCCTGAGTTTTCCGAATATCTCTGTGATATAGCCCCTTGCAACGCCATTCATCGCGTTATGGATGAACCTGTGCTCTGGCTGCGAATAGAAATCCGCAAGAAGCTTGTCCAGTTTCTGCGATCTTAAGAAATCAGCGATGTATGCGGTGTATTTCTCCCGCATATCAACGTACACAAACCTGCCTTCAGATTCCGCCTTCTGAAGATCATATTTCAGGGTGGGCTGGTCTCTCATGCAGAGGATGTTTGCTTCCCTCTCGATCCGGTCGGTGACCGATGTCGGGGCAACATCGCCATTCTCCATGCTTCAGCGCTGCCCCTGGATCGAGAGCGGATTGTGGCTCGGGGTCATGTTCTCACCACCTGCCGCCCTGTTCTGTTCCACTTCCCTAAGCCAGTACACCAGAGCGCCTGTGGGCGACGGCTCTCTTGCAAACCGCACAGGAAAGGAGCGCGAGAGAAACACCTTCGCGCTCTCAAGCGCAAACTCCTGTGCACCGATCCGCGTGTCATAAGTGATCACGACGGGTCTTCCGCCCTTATTTTGGGAGATCAGATCGTTACATATCGCAACAGTTACAAAATCAGATCTTTCTCTGGTGAAATCCTTGTCTACGAATGCTCTGAAACCGGATGTTCCGAACTTTATATATTTTTTATCAATTAATTTGTGGAGCAGTTCTGCAAGCGCAGGATCGTCAGTTCGTTCTCTAAACCGGTACAGCTTGTCGCTGATGTTTGCGGCAAGCGAGGTTCTAAACGGCCTGTACCGCCCATCATCGTTAAGAGCGGTGATCAGGGGGGCTAATTCATCTTTTATATAATTATCTATATCGGAAAACTCGTCCCGCCCAAAGAATCCCAACAGTGCTGTTATGGCAAGAGCACGCAGGCGCTTCGCCTCTGCCAGCAGGTCATGCGCCTCAATGTATGCGTCCCGCATCTTCTTGCGATCCTTGATCTCCCTGCCGGTCATCCGGTTGATCTCCGAATCCGGGTTCTCGGTAGTCTCAAGTCCGTACTGCCCGGGCTCGACTGCAAAGAGTTGTAAGGATGCGAACAAGACCGGAAGTTGATCAGTTGGGAATTTTGGGATATTTTCGGTCAGTTTTGTCAAAAAATCCCTGCTCACGAGAGTTGCCTCACCGAGGATTTCGATATCATCTGTTTCAGTCAAAGCAACGATCAGACTGGAAGTCAGTTCGGATACCGGAAGTTCGCTTACACTATGCTCCCTGATGATTATTTTCAGTTCGGATAGGTTGCCCAGTGTTGCCGCCCTGTTCTGAGCCAGCATCTGCCAGCGCACATCCCGGTATAAGAAATCAGCGCGTTCCATACATCCCCCTTGATCGCCTTTTCTAATATTGGTCTGGTGGGGTTAACATTAATAACAGACCACATACAGAAGAAAGTTTACCATGAAAAAGTCAGAAAAAGAGAGTGAAGCTCAATATTACACAAAAGGACGCTGGGACAATTGGATTCAGAACGTGAAAGAGAGTAACTTCCAGATAGACGATGAATCCGGAAGCAGTACTGCGATATTCGTCAATATGATGGATGATGTGATACTTTCGTGCCTGAATGTCATTTCTAAACGGAATGCGAAAAAGATGTCAGCAGATAATGCGTTAAATGCAATTTCAGGCATCAGCGAGATTGTGCTCTCTGATGTTTCCCCGATTAACGAGGATGTCGATATGATGATCCAGTCGCTCCAGTCCTCGCTGCTCGGTGCGCTTGTTTCATGCGAATGCTATATCCGCGGATCTTATGATGCGAAGACTGCGCTTCCTAAACTGGTC
>JAUVWP010000081.1 GCA_030604085.1 Methanosarcinales archaeon
ACTACCACTCACAAGAAGCGTTCGTTCATCATCAAGATAAAAGCCCCCATTCCGTGCCGTCAGTGCCATATTACTTGCGTATGCCAACGTAGTCCCGTAGATCGGCGACTCTGAGTCTCTTTGTAAGTCTGTCCATCAATGTCGAATCCAGTTTCCAGCCAAGATCCAGTTGTGCGTAATAATAGACCGTTCCGAGAAGTCCCATCGATTCCAGACGTCTGGATGAGTTCGTAACTTTTATGTGAGGAAAAAACTTCATATCTCCGATCTTGTTTACCCGTCTGCTAAAGTCCACATCCTCGAGCAGGACATTTCTGTATCCGCCGCACTCGTTGTATGCATCCCGCCGCACACAGGTGTTAAAACCAGGAAGGGTGACAGAGAGCAATTTATCGCGCATCAGAAAATACTTGTTGGCGAGAGTCTCTGCAAGTTTTATCTGCTCTGATTTTTCTGAGAACTCAAATCCGGTTGAGAATGCGACAAGATCGGGATCGGTCTTGAATGTTTCGTAGACATAAGCAAGGTAGTATCCGGGTATCACGGTATCTGCGTCGATAACTATGAAATATCTGCTGCTCTTGCGTGCATTCATAGCTCCAAAATGCCTGCCTGCCCCAATCCCGCGCTCTTCGCAGTAGATGGCGCTGTCAGTGTACCTCTTTGCGATATCAAGACTTCCATCTATACTGCCACTATTTGACACGATCAGTTCATACGGTGTGTTTGTGTTCTGGTTTGCGATCGATTCAAGCGTCGCCTCGAGGCAGTTAGCTTCGTTTAAGACCGGAACTATGACCGAGATCTCAGGTTCCATGATTAGATTCTTGGTGCCAGATACACTTTAAACGTTGAGATGGTGGTGCTATATCTGCCCGTGCCTGAGAATCGAGTAGAGAAGCCAGAACCCCATCGCTCCGGCACCGAGAAACCCGATGATGCCGATTATCGGGATGTCATGCCATAATGGCGGAATTCCTGCGAGCACGATCAACCCGGAGCCCATGACAAGCGATGCCAGAACGATAGCGAAACTGATGCGATTGCTGACCTGATCAAGAGTTTTCTGCATTGGCTCAAGTCCCCGGTGCTCAAACTTGATCGTGGTCCCTCCACTCTTTGCCTGCTTCAGGATGTCACGAAAAGCCCCTGGAATCTCTTTTAAGAGGTGGATGATCTCGGCACCTGAGTTTAACATATCAGCCGCCACGCGTTTTGGATGCATCCGCTCCATCCGGATGCGTTTGATGAACGGGGTTGCTGAACCAACAAAGTCAAAATCAGGGTCAAGCACCGTTCCAAGTCCCTCGACCGTTGTGATCGCCTTAACCATCATGAAGAGGTTTGGCGGAATCTGCAAACGGTGATGCGAGACAAGATCCATAAACTGGCGCAAGAGTCGCCCTGCATTGATCTCCTTTAATGGTTTTCCGATGTACTGCATCGTCATGTCAGAAACATCCAGTTCCATCTTTCGGCGATCTACCGGCACATCCTGCGTGGTAAGCCGCAGCAGCGCATCGGTCGCTTTTGCATCGTTCTGGCGCACGACTGCAACGACGAGATCCACGATCTCATCTCTGGTCTGCCTGTCGATACGCCCCATCATCCCGAAATCCAGATAGCAGATCACGTTATCAGGTAGGATCATGATATTCCCCGGGTGTGGATCGGCATGGAAAAAGCCATGCACAAGTATCTGCTCGAAGATCAGGTCTGCGCCGCGTACTGCGATCACACTCCGGTCAAGACCCTCCGCTTCCAGCCGATCGATGTCAGATGTTTTGACACCATCGATGTACTCCATCGTGAGAACACGCGGTGTTGTCGCCTCGGAAAAGACTTTTGGCACGTAAACCGTGGGATCGTCCAGAAACTGTCTTGAAAATCGCTCGATATAGAACGCCTCGTTGTTATAATCGATCTCCTTCTTAATAGTGTCTGCAAATTCCGTAACAATCCTTGTGGGGTTATATATCTGGTACGCATCCACATTCTGCTCCAGAAGCGTTGCCAGATGAAACATAATCTCCAGATCAACCTCGATCGTCTTTTTGATGTCAGGACGCTGCACCTTGACAGCCACGTCCTCTCCAGTTGCGAGTGTGGCGCGATGCACCTGTCCGATAGACGCTGCTGCGACCGGAGTCTCGTCAAAGTCCTGAAATATCGCATCCATCGGGGCTCTCAGTTCGGATTCGATCGTTCTCTTAACATCCTCGAATGGAAACGGCGGAACCTTATCCTGAAGCTTCTCAAACTGGGTGATGAACTCCATCGGGATCAGGTCCGGGCGTGTGGATAGAATCTGCCCCATCTTAATGAATGTGGGACCGAGTTCTTCCATCGACAATCTCACCCGTTCTGGCAGTGTTAACTCCGCGATTCGCTCCTGCTCTCTCCTGATCTTTTTCGGGAGTGCGATATCAACATAACGCCCTATATGCAGGGCATCTAGCAGATCGCCGAAGCCGTATCTGAACAGAACCGTAAGAATCTGGCGGTAACGCTCAATGTGGCGATATGTGCGCGAGATAACTCCAATTTTGTGTATATGCGTCATTTTCCCCATGGTTCAGACACATGTTCAATTGGTTGCACGCATCATTAAAACTTTTCCAGTCCCTGTTCCAAAAGGTATATGCCAGATGAATGTCTTGCGATATCAGGAGGATTACTATGATAGAATCACTCAGAAAACTGGGGCTTCTTGGAATCGGTGCGATATCCATCACCGAGGAGAAGATCAAGCAGGTCGTAAACGAACTCGTTGAAAAAGGAGAGATGAACAAAGAGGAAGGAAAAACCCTCGTTCATGAACTCCTGACCGAGAAAAAGAAGCAGATGCAGGACTTCGAGGAAAAAATCTCAGAGGATGTGCAGAACGCCATCGGTAAATCAAAGATCGCATTGAAGGACGATGTTTCTCGTCTGGAAGATAAGATCACAGAACTTGAAAAGACCATCCAAAAACTGGTCGAAAAATAAGAGGCGGTGTGGATATCGGGGCGATCGCCAGGAAAGTAACGCTTGAGTGATCTGCGCCCGGTTACAGAGGAGCACGACATCAAAACCAGTTGTGTGAAGAAGATCGATAGCGGAAAACAAATGCCAGAACTGGATACCCTCTTGCGAGGAATCCCGCGAAGAAAACCGCAGCTTCCGGACTTCTGCTGCATGAGTAAGAGGCGGGAGCGATAGGAGGTGGATAAAAAGTTTGAATATCATTGGATTTAGATGATGTCTGGCAATCTCACTAAATAACGACTAACTAACAAGAGTGTGAAAATGGAGAAGAAGTATGATGCCATCATCGTCGGCGCAGGAATAAGCGGGCTTCTGGCTGCACTGACACTGTCAAAGCACGGTAAGAGAGTTCTGGTGCTTGAAAAAAGTCGGTACGTTGGCGGAAACTGCAACAGCTATACGATCGACGGTTTCCAGGTCGATACCGGACCACATGCCATCACGCATCTTGCGGTTGGTCCCTTAAGGAGATTGATGGATAATTATTTTGATCATATACCTGTGTTTGAAGATCACGGGTATTACTATGTACGAACTGAGCACAGTTTTGTCAAGATCCCTTCGAATCTAAAGGAGTTTATGACATTTGATGTACTTTCAAAGAAGGATAGGCTCGCTCTGACCCCGGCCATCACCAAAGTGCTTACGCTCTCTACTTTTGGCATAGACCTCTCCAAACAGTCGGTGTATGAAACGCTGCCGCGCACACTCTCAAAAGATGCGCATGATTTTGTTGATACAATCTCATATTTTTTGTCGGGCAAGTCGATGAAAGAGATGTCCATCCACAGGATCCTGACGGGCAGCAACTTTATAAGGGACAGCGTCACGCAGGAACAGTTTGAAAACCTTGTCGGGAAGAACGAAGATCCGCAGAAGACTGAATCCATACTCCGATCCATATTACCGTCCAACCTTCATGCATCTCTTCAGGCGAGATTGAACAGCTCATTTACATCCTCAATCCCGCTTAAAAATGTTGCAAGCCCGATTACATCCATTGGCAGGCTTGCAATAAACAATGTTGACTATCCGCAGGGATACCCGCGCAAGGGACTCAAATCGGTGCTCAACGCAGTTCTTTACTCGCTTCCAAAAACGGTTGGGATAAAGACCGAATGTGAGGTGAAACGCATTCTTGTGGAAGATGGCAGGGCAGTTGGTGTTGAGGCAGATGAGATGTACTATGCCGATATGGTGATCTACACCGGCTTTGCAAAGGATCTGCCATCTGTTATCGATGATCTTCCAAAGGCATACATAGATGACCTGAATGGAATCGTCCGGACCAAGAGCCTGACCATCTGGTTGGGTCTTGACAAGAAACTCCGCGAGTTCAACTACATTGGTTCTGAAGTATGGTTTAAGGATAATCCATACTGGGCAATGCCGATCAGCAATTACGACTCATCACTTGCACCAGAGGATAAGCAGCTTGTGGGATTTGCGTTTGTGATCGATGAGAAGAAATCCGAAGAATCGGAGACGAAGAAGGCATACGAAACCATCTACAGCGCCATCCCAAATATCGAAGAGCGTGTGGAGATGCAGCACGAACAGATCACAATTCCTGAAAAAGCGGCAGTTACGATCGACGGGAAATTTGCAGATATCCGAACACCGATCAAGAACCTGTATCTCGCAGGCACTGATACGGATAGTCGGAGTATGGGTATAACTCGCGCCGCATACTCGATCGTGGAGATGCTGGGGATATTGAATGAAGATGGGAATCTTCATCAATGAATTACCGTCTCAAAATCATCGTTCTTAAGTTGGTCTGCCGCATGTTCTGATCTGCTTCTGCACTGTCAAGAACGTCTTCATGTTTGAAGAAACGTTTTCGATACGATATGCAGGGTGTGTGAAAAGTTTAAATATCACCGGATTTTTAGGTAATGCCACGACGGCGGTCGGTGTTGCGTGGGAGATTGGAGAGTTCGGGATAGATCGGTTCTTTGGAACGCATGAACAGATGGATATGTAGGATACGGTTGACTGATCCGATAGTGGATATGTGATAAAGAGCGGGACGCGAGATGATTGGCAGAATGTAGGATCATCGATCCGGTGCCGTATTTCATGTCACACCATCTTTGCGATATATTGCAACCCGCCGCTCCCAAGAATGTCCCTGATCGTGATGTAAGCCGCACCCTTAACCTTGTATTACCTGCGCATCGCATCCGGGATGCACTCGATGACGTCGGTTGCAAGCAGCCCGTATTCATATTCCGCACACGCGAGATCGCCAGCAGTCCCCACAATAAGCGCACCTGCCGAAGCAGCAGCAAGCGCACCGGCATTCACAAAGATCGCGCCGACCGCGCCTGCAAGCACGTCACCGGTCCCGCCGACAGTCATCCCGGGATTTCCGGTCTGGTTGATCCTTACCGCTCTTCCGTCTGATATGACGTCGATATCTCCTTTAAGCAGCGTAACAACACGGTTTCTCGCAGAAAAATCCATAACCAGTTCGCAGCGCTCATCAAGATCCGCTGATACTTCCCCGCCAAGCATCCGGAACTCGCCAGCATGTGGTGTTATGATCAGCGGTATCCCCTCCTGCATCGGCATCGCAAGTGCATGGAGCGCATCTGCATCGATCACGAACCGCGCATCAGGATTTGACCTGATGATCTCGGAGACTGCCTCCGCGGTCTCGCTCTCGCGACCAAGCCCCATCCCGATCACGGTCACGTCGTGCTTCCGGATCAGCGCGTTGACTGTATCGATGTCGTCGCGGGCAAGATAGTTACCGGATAACGAATGAACGATCAGGTCAGGCGAGAATCCCGCGATAGTCCCTGCAACACTCTGCGGCGCAGCAACTGTCACCCAGTCAGCGCCTGCCCGGAGCGCGGCAAGCGCGGCAAGCGCAGGCGCACCTGTAAACGCACCGCCCCCTATCACAAGCACCCTGCCGTTATCGCCTTTGTGCGATCTCGCATCCCTTGCTGGCGGCAGGTCTCCTGTCCCGACAATCAGGGTAGCCCGCGTAGGAATGCCGATGTCAGCAACCTCGATCTCACCAGTAATCTCAGGACGTCCGGAAAGCCCTTCTTTCATCCGGTGATTCGTGATTGTCAGGTCTGCACGGACTGCATTATCGAAATTATCAGGATTGAATCCGGACGGGACGTCTATTGAGAGAACAAACGCAGAAGATGCGTTTATGAGGTCGATTGCGCTTGCCACTGGCTCACGAACGCTCCCGCGCACGCCCGTGCCGAGCATGGCATCGATCACGATGTCGGTATCCAGTTCCAGTTCCGAGAGTTCTGACGAATCCCTGATCTCCCTGAGATCTGCGCTGAGATTCTCCAGTATCTCCCAGTTCCGGCGGGATTCATCGGTTGCAATGTCACGAGCGCGTCCGAGCAGCAGTATCCCAGGATTGTAATCCAGAAGGTGCCGTGCCGCGACAAACCCGTCGCCGCCGTTGTTGCCGGTGCCTGCGAGGACTACGATCCTGATCTCTGCGCCCTCTAAAAACCGTGCGCGAATCGCGCGTGCAACAGATGCGCCAGCGTTCTCCATCAGCTGGAGCGGAAGTAGACCGAGGTCACTACAGTTGGCATCGACCCTGCGCATCTCGGATGCAGTGATCTCGGTGTTCATCTCCAGTTATCTCTTTACGGTGATCGGCAGCACACCCTCTTTCAGTTCCCGCATCGCTATGTCGATCGGGTCTCCTGTGTCGGGTCTGATCAATACCGGTGCTCCAAGCGAGATCTGG
Source organism: Methanosarcinales archaeon (assembly GCA_030604085.1). GTDB lineage: Archaea > Halobacteriota > Methanosarcinia > Methanosarcinales > Methanogasteraceae > Methanogaster_A. The sequence goes on from JAUVWP010000081.1 coordinate 6,767, forward strand.
AGTGCTCGTGCGCCGATGATGCGGGCGCGTTCATATCGTGTGTATCGTTCCAATGTGGTTACATCCTCCTGTTCTTGTGTATATGGCTTATTTGGGATAAGTACCTTCGCACTTTGTCATATATTTCCGACTGTTGCTTGCAGGATCATGAGAGCGTCTACAGATGTGAGTCTGCCGTCTCCGTTCATGTCGCCTAGCATTCGTCCCTTGCCATCTGAATCGGTCCAATAACCAGCAGAGGTATCTGGCTCTTCGTCCCATGCATAAGGTACGCCGTCGCTATCAAAGTCCGTGACTGAAACGGTCTTATCTGGCGGCGCGCTGCCGAATGGGCAGAATCGGATGGTAGTGGCATTATCCACAGTCTTGAAGTACATCTTGCCCATAATGTGTTCCTCGCTACCATAATCAAGAGTGATGGGATATTCGTTTCTGAGAATGACCTGTGAGGAACTTGCAGTCTTCACTTCCATCACGCCATACGTCTTGCCGGTATTGATATCCAGAACCTCGTTGTCGATCAGGAAGACGTACTTGATCTGCACGATGTCATGCTCTTTGAATATTCCATCCACGTAGCAGGAGAATACTGGAACATCATACTCTCCACCGATATCTGCGGTGTAGGGGTATACTTCACTAGTTGAAACGACCCCATTATCGATTTCCTCTCCGTCTTTGCTCAACTGGAACCATACCTTCTTTCCCTCATCATCGATTTGTGCTTCAAGTGCGAATCCACCACCTATCTCCCAAGCCTCGCCAACGTCCAACGTCTTCTTCTCATCGTCTTCGAACTCTACGAGCAGTTTGCAGAGTTTATTGGCTCTGTTATTGATCGCCACATACGCATCTCCAGTCCAACCTTCGAGATAGTATCCTGTGTGTCCATCAACGGTCAAGCCCTCATTTTCGTGGAGTTCGTACTCCTGATAAACAGGAGAGGTCTGATACGTCAGGCAATCCTCATCGATGGTTCGATCAGTATCAGGTCCGGTCAGTGTGCTGGCATCAATCGTCAGCGTCTCGGTTGCCAGATCAGAGTCCAGATCATACCAGAATAAAGCGAAGTTGGCGGCATCCCATGTTATGTCGGCAGGTTGCGCACCGACCAGATTCTGAACCATTCCTCGGATCTCATATCTCTCTGTATTGGTGTGCTCAACGAATGGGTAAAACCTGATCGTAGCATCATCCGCTGTCTTGAAGTGCATGTCCCCCATGATCCTCTTGGTGGCACCCGGATTCAGATTGATGGAGTCGTGGTTTCTAAAGGTAACCTGCGAAGAACTCGCACTCACCACGTTCATGGTATCATACCAGCAGCCAACATAGACATCCAGCACATCATCATCGATCAGGAATACGTACTCGATCTGCACGATGTTACCATCTTTGCCTCTGAACACATCATCCACATAACACGAGAAGACAGGAACATTATCTTCGCCTCCTATGTCTGCGGTGTATGTGTATACTTCGCCTACTGAAACGACGCTCTCATCAAGCCCCCCTCCATCTTTGCTCAAATGAAACCATACTTTCGCT
>JAUVWP010000175.1 GCA_030604085.1 Methanosarcinales archaeon
TCCGAATGCAACATCTTTTCCGACTGTAAGTGAAAATAACTGGGTATCCGGATTTTGAAAGATGATCCCCACATCCGATGCCATTTGATGTACTTTATACTTCCGAACATCCTTCCCGTTTATTACGATCTCGCCTTCGAGGTTTCCGCCTATGATTTTTGGTACGAGTCCGTTTAAGCACTGGATTAGTGTGGATTTCCCGGAGCCGCTTGCGCCAAGGAGCAGTACAAACTCACCATCATCGATATGCAGGTCGATGCCGCGTAATGTCAGTTCGGACATATTCGGGTAGGTATAGCTGAGGTTTCGGATATCTATCATGGTTTTGTTCCGTTTGGTAACGACGTGCACTCTCCTACTACATAAATCTTATATATTAGCACGAAACACGAAGCTCTGATGAAGGGATTATTCCGATACGAGCAGAAAGATACGGTCATGCACCGGCTCGACCCGCGGGTGAAACTGGTGTGGGTTTTCGGAATGTCCGTTTTAAGCATGTTGTTTGGAGCGCCATCGCTCCTGCTCGTCGCGTTTCTATCCACACTGCCATTCTGGATGCTGGTCAAACCGTCGGCAGCAAAGATCCGTGCGATACTGTTCGTCTTCGGCACGATGGTCTTTGGTTTCATGCTCACGCAGTCCATCTTCTATTACTGGGGCGATCCTACGAATCCGACGTTCACAATCATCCCTGCAACGTTCCCGGTGATCGGATACATCACTGGCGGGATACACTTCTACGCAGAGGGTGCGTTGTACGGGCTTATCCAGTCGCTTCGGTTTATGACCACTGTGAGTGCGGCTTCGGTCTTTGTTGCAAGCACGCACCCAAGCGAACTGCTCGTCGGACTCGTGCGGTTTACAAGGATCCCATTCACAAATATCCGGATCGGATTTCCAAACGAGATTGCATTCATGGTGTCTTCAGCGGTCGGATTCGCACCATCGATGATCGAGGAGAGCATGATCATCATAAACGCGATGCGAGCGCGCGGGCTTGAGATCAAAGGCGGCATCAGGACGAAGATCAGGGCGCTGCGACACATCTTCTTCCCGATGGTGGTCGGGCTTCTGCGCAAAGGAAGACAGATTGCAATTGCTGCTGATGCGCGCGCGTTTCGTGCAACAAAGAACCGCACATTTGTAGACGAACTGCAACTGGGGCGAGGTGATTATCTTATGCTAACCTACATCGCCACGTTTCTGGTAGCTGGCACATACTTAAGTTCCATCGGTTTCGGTGGGACCGCGCCGGGGTTGGGATGATGACCCGGTTTCGAAAAAGCCTTGTTCCGGTGCTTTCGATATTCCTTATCGTGGTTATTTCACAGGCAGCCATGGCTGGTGAGTGGCGGGGCAGTGGCATTCCGCTCTACACCATAGCATCAGGCAGCCTGCATGGCGGCGTCCATGTCGACGGGGGGCATGGACTCA
>JAUVWP010000159.1 GCA_030604085.1 Methanosarcinales archaeon
ACACCAATCATCTCCCGAACGATTGCATTTTATGTCAACCTTATTCTATAAATATCTTCCGCCTCTGCAAACCAAACGACCTCGTAAATAGAAGCGACATGGATGCAGTTGTCCGCAAAACAGCACGGGACCCGCTAAAAAAATTATCTGAGTAGATAAATAAAAAAAGAAAGGTGCTTGTTGCACCTTACGCTGGTTTGTCGAAGAGCTTGGTCTTCGCCAGTTGTTTGCCGTCCTTCGCATGCGGGTTGCGGAACAGCGTGTCGTTCGATTTCTCGATCTCACGCGCTTCCCTCGCAAGAACCGCAGCAGCACCCATCATCTCATGACCAGCAGCAGCAACCAACGATACCTTCTCGACTTCCTTTAGCATGAAGCAAGCAGGGAAGTTGATCGCTGCAACCGTGTTTGCCATGTGAAGCGCTGCAAGGGCTTTCGCCTTCGCATACGGGTTCTCGAAGCATCCGCGCTCAACGCACTTATCAGGCGACCCAAGAATGTACGGCAGTTCAAGGTCCTTTCCGGATTTTCCTGCAGCAACCTGATCGATCACCTTGTCAAGCTCCTCCTGAATGAGGCGCACAGGTCCACATACAGAGAGAACCTTCATCGCATCCGCATTAAACGACGCCATCTCGGTAGGGTCAAGGAATTCTCTCTTCGCACCGATCAGCGGGTCGACCTTCAAGATGATCGATCCAAAACCAGCCTCTTTCAGCGCCTGACGCGCATCCTTCTTGTCAGGTCCGTCAGAGACGATGATCGTCGGGGTGTTCTTGTATATCTCTCTCGCCGCAGTCGGTCCGGGCGCGCCCGCGTTCGGGCTGATCATAACCACAAAGTCAGGGTCCCAGTGTTTGATCAAAGACACAGTGTCTGCTGCTTCGTCCGCACCCATCTTTGCACCGGTACCGAGCGTCCGCACCGCGATCCCCTGTCTTGCTGCAATCTCATCAAGAATCAGGTCAACAACCTGGGACATACCAAGATTCCCAAGTTTCACAAATCCAATCTTTACATCACTCATGGTGAATCACCGGTTTCGTATCAGGGTTATGGGACATAAGGTTATTGATCATGGGGCTTGGGGCAAAATTCATACACACCCTGCCTGCGCAAGTGTGGCACCACCAGTGTGGCACCACAGCACCTATGATCCAGGGGATTTCCAACTCTTTAGAGTGTGGAGGGCGTTTGTTGGATAATATTGCCCCAATACCTGGCACGCCGTAAGCTTTATATGGGGGTGAACTATGCAACATTATGCATTAACTGCGGAGAGCTCTGCCATAATCGACGCACGACGATGCTTTCTACGGGATTGATGGCTTCTTGTCGAAATGTGGCGGCAGGATTCTGGTCGGCGATGTTGCGCTTGCGCGGGATGGAATTGTCAGTGAGATTCGCAAGGGTTGTGACATCGGAATTATCGACGTGGTTGTGAATGCAGATGGATCAATGTTCGCCAGTTTGCATGATGATCTTCTGCCAACCAAAAGGAGATCTCTCGGAACGGGCGGATTTGGAGAACTGAATCGTGATCCAATAAAAAATAGGAGGTATGGAATATTAGAAACATTAAAAATTTGTGGCAGGCGACCCTGATGGTGCTGGTTGTGATGGTGGGGGTAGTTCGTGCCGCAAGGACAAATAGTACGACGAACGGGTATCGGCGACTCAAGTATGAAAAACCTGGTGGACGCTCGAGGTTCTTGCTGATGGCAAGCTTGCTTACTGCGCTGCTTCTGACAGCTTCGGCAGCTGAAGCGGCAAGCGGTGACTTCTCGATCGATTTCATTGCGGCTGCGCCTCAATCCTACAACCACCTCACCGGCGGCGGCGCCTTTGATGACCGCACCATCGATGTGGACAAGGACGTTGTTGAGTCGCTGGAAGGCGGCGATTTCTCATGCGGCGATATCGTGACATACTTCGCAAAAGTTACGGTGGATGATACTGCTCAAGCAGATACTGACGCCCCGCAGACCATCGAGATGAATTTTTCGTTCCTGGCTGACACCACCGGTCAATCCGGTGTGGCCATTGGCGAGATCGTGCTCGTCCAGGTAAACTACGGCACCATTGAGGACCTGATCGCTTACGAGAACAGCGTTGACGATAGCATCATCGATGATGGCGGCAGTACAGCCACACCCATCTATGAACATCTCACCGGATCGTTATTCACGTCAAAATCTGAGTTGCACGGTACTGTAAGGCTTGACGATCTGGAACGAGACGAGACGGTAGTGGTACGCATTGGTGTGAAGCTGTTCTGCGATCCGGGCAGCGACCCCACTGGCAATCTGCAAGGGGCACTATCCAGTGCACGGCTGACCTATAATAATGGTAACGAGGTGGATGAAGCCATTTCAGGCGGCGAACAGACCATCCCCTTCAAGAAGATAGGTGACATCTGCTTCCCTGAACTGGTCATCGAGAAGACCGTGA
>JAUVWP010000057.1 GCA_030604085.1 Methanosarcinales archaeon
CAGGCATCTACCCGCCGGTCGCTCATGCGCCGTATCTTCCGAATCCGGCATCGCCGAAGGAGGATGTCTATAGCCGCTCGGTCGATGCGCTCGCAAGCGAGATTGCGCGGTGCAGCACGCTTCACATTCCATATCTTGTGACACATCTTGGAAGCCATCTTGGAACAGGAACGAAAGGGGGGTTGATGCGCATAATATCGGCTGTGAATACTGCGATCGGTGCGTTCGAAGAGGCACGCCCGGAGGGGGGCGGTTCTGTGATGCTTTTGCTTGAGAACACCGCGGGCACAAAGAACAGCGTGGGCGGGCGCTTCGAAGAGATCGGGCAGATCATCGACGGGGTGGAGCGCGATGATCTGGTCGGGGTCTGCTTCGACACCTGCCACGCATTCGCTGCTGGCTACGAACTCCGGACTGCTGATACGCTCGATGCGACGATGGCGCGGTTCGATGAGGCGATCGGGCTTGACCGGCTGAAACTCGTCCATCTGAACGACTCAAAGGGCGGCTTAAACTCTCGATTGGACCGACACGAACATATCGGCATGGGATACATCAGGGAGGACGGGTTTGAGGTCATACTGCAGCACGATGCCATCAGGAAGCTCCCGATGATACTCGAAACACCGGTTGATGATCGGAGGGGTGACGTAGGGAACATCCGGATGGTGCGGATGCTTGCAGAGGGGTGATGCGGATGGAAATTGGTTGAATAGGCAAGACCCGAAAATTTCGACAGATATACTTATAGATGCGACGCCCGAAGATGTGAGTATGTATTCATCAGAGAGACTTGCTACGGTGCTGGTACCGAAATATTATAGGAACAGGTCTGTTCTGATCGAAGATGCATTCAGGGCACTTTTAAATCTAAAACCCTGGTTAAAGATAGAACTATCGATAGAACTCTATTTGATGGGGGATGTATCGCTTTTGAGAGCGGCAGAGATTGTGGGTACGGATATAGAGAGTTTTAAGGAGATGCTAAAGTCGAGAGGATTGAAAGTCAGCAGTTATATCGGATCTGAAGAGGAAATTGAGCGGGGACTGGGGTTAATTTGAATGCTCATACTCGATACCGATATCGAAAGTTCAGATAATAGGGTGAATAGTGGTGGAACTCTGAGTACCTGACTATGCCCATGAACACCGACATTGATGAGATCGTCCGGATCCTGAAAGACCAGAATACAAAATTCGCAGCTTCCGCTATCACGAAAGTCGCAGGAGAACGTGATCCGTTCCTTGTCCTGATCTCGTGCCTCTTGAGTCTCAGAACAAAGGATGCTGTGACCTCTGCCTCTTCAAACCGCCTCTTCTCTCTTGCTAAAACGCCCGAAGAGATGCTACAGTTAAGCACCACCGATATAGAGAACGCGATATATCCTGTCGGATTCTACCGGAGAAAATCCGCGCAGATCCGGGAAATATCGAAAACCCTGATAGAAGAGAATGATTCAAAGGTTCCTGACGAGATCGATGATCTTCTGAAGCTCAAGGGCGTCGAGAGGAAGACCGCTAACATCGTGGTCACCTTCGGGTTTAACAAACCCGGAATCGCTGTGGATACGCATGTGCACAGAATCTCGAATCGGCTCGGGCTTGTCCTGACAAAGACGCCGGATCAGACCGAATTTGAACTGAGAAGGATCTTGCCGGAGGAGTACTGGCGGGATTTCAACGATCTGCTCGTGGTTCACGGGCAGAACGTCTGTACGCCGATCAGCCCGAGGTGCAGCGAATGCCCGGTCAGCAGGCATTGCAGGAAGGTTGGCGTTTCGAGGTCGAGGTGAGTGGTAGAACTAGATAATCCAGCGAGTCAAGTTTTTTCTTGCAAAAACTGATTATTCCGGATCTTTTATCCACTCTCCGATGCTGCGCATTCACGAATTACACGTTTAAACGAATGGCATGAGTGTCAAAATGAAATAAATTTGTGTCATTCGTCCAAACGCGTAATTCGTGACTGTGAGCGTAGCGAGCAGCGCCGGAGGCATAAAAACTGTCATAAGAACACAAAAATCCTTATAAAACTCCCCAAAATCATTTCAGCTCCAGCTTATTCCACCAGTCCCACTCCTCCACTCCGAAGAACCCGGATGCCTCGTAGATGTCCTCGAAACGTTGGTCGTAGACGAAGTATTTGGGGTCGTACGTGATCATCTCTGCGCCAAGACTCCCTTCGGTAGCGCTGACCGTGGGCTCGATCGCCAGATATTTCCCGCCCCGCAGCGGGACGATCACCCATGCATGGCCGTACCCATCCTGCCAGTCGTCCCTGGTTGCGATGTATGCGGTCAAGTTGTGGCATTCGAGTTTCCATTCGATGTACGCAGCCATCTCAGAGCAGTCGAAACTCGATTGCTGGTACGGCGTTATGAATCCCTTACCAAGCAGCCGCTTCACCTCGTCATGGGTGTTCTGAAACCGGCTCTTATCTAGGTAATACGGATCAGGAATGTCTGAAAGATCTTCCTCTCTGGGAGAGGGCACCTCCTCCGGATCTGGGGGATCTGGCACAGGGGATGCGAATCCCGCCGATCCGCTGTTGCTGGCGGCGACGTTCTCGTTGAAACGGCCGAGATTGGCATAGACCGTATCCACATACCCCGCAGCTCTCTGGCTGTGGTATCTGGCATGGTCGTCATCTCCCTGCGCGGCGTATTCGGACGCCGAATAGAGATCAGACGCTGACTCGTTGACGCTGTGATGGATCACACGCAGAATAGAGAGTTGGGCATCATAATACGCTTCATAGGATCCGGAGAGCGAAGCGTTCGTGACACGGCGTTCGAACGACTCGATCGATGCAGCGTACTCCAGGTTCTCCCATTTCAGTTGCTCGCATTCTGCCCGGCAGCCATCGTATTCGCGGTTGTTAAAGGATGCAATGGCACGGTTCAGTGATCTGGTTATGGTTTTCAGGTGCGAAAGCACCTCAGACTGGCTCTCTTCCAGATTGGCATGTTGCAAACCGCTCTCACTTTCACTCCCGCTCTCGATGTGGTTTTCAGGGCGCACAGGGCTTTCGTGGATGCAGCCGGCAGATAAGACCGCCAGTATCAGCGCAAATACCAATGATAGTATCACCCATCGCATTTTAGAATGTATCATCATTAGGCATCTCTCGAACCAACACATTTTAAAGATTAGCATATAAACGTACGAGAGTAATGCTTCCCACAGACCTGATCGATCGTGCATACAGGGGCGACTGTACGAAAGAGGATGCAGCGCTGCTTGCAACCGCGCCGCCTACCGAACTCTTCAGACTGGCAGATGAACTGCGCGTAGAGGCGGTCGGGGACGTTGTCTCGTACATACCCAACCGAAACATCAATTTCACAAACCGGTGCATCGGAACCTGCCGGTTCTGCGCATTCAAGGATCCGGATGGATACCGGCTCGGGATTTCGGAGATCCTTACAAAGGTAGATGAAGCGGTCAGTTTGGGCGCAACCGAGATCTGCATCCAGGGAGGACTTCTGCCGGATATGCACCTGACAAATTACTGCGAGATTCTCGAATCGGTCAAATCCGACTTTCCTGCGATCCACCTCCATGCATACTCCCCGATGGAGGTCTGGTACGCGGCAGGCGGGGGCAGGGGCGAGGGCGGTGGTGGGAGCGAAGACCGAGATTGCGCTGGTGCGGGCGTAAGAGATACGCTTGCGGCGCTAAAGAAGGCAGGGCTTGATACGATGCCTGGAACCGCAGCAGAGATCCTTGTGGATGATGTGCGCACGAAGATATGCCCGGATAAACTGAATACCGCACAGTGGATCGAGGTCGTCGGAGCAGCGCACAGTCTTGGCATAAGAACGACCGCAACCATCATGTACGGGCACATCGAGACCGTGAGGGACCGGATCGATCACCTATTCCTGATTCGCAACCTGCAGGACGAGACGCACGGATTCACTGAATTTGTGCCGCTCTCGTTTATGCCGTACAACAACGAACTCGGCGAAGGGATGCTTGCAGGCGGCAATTACGGCAACACCGGAATCGATGACCTGCGGATGCATGCGCTTGCACGGATCGTGCTGCACAACCGCATCCCAAACATTCAGGCGAGCTGGGTGAAGCTCGGGAAAAAACTGGCGCAGTACGCGCTCCATTGCGGAGCAAATGACCTTGGAGGAACGCTCATGGAAGAAAAAATATCGAAATCCGCGGGATCGACATCAGGTGAATATATGCCGCCGTCAGAGTTTGACTGGATCATCGAGAATGCCGGACGGATACCGGTGGTGAGAGACACGATCTATTCCCACTAACGACACCCCAAGCAGGGGCAGGGGCGGTGACTTCATATACCGTGATCTGATGAAGTACAGGTCATTTCATACGGAGACTTCCGATGGCTGAAAATCTACCTGCAAAAAACGACTCTCAAATTCTCATTTACCAGACCGAAGGCGGCAAAACGAAGATTGAAGTCCTGCTCGAGGATGAGACCGTCTGGTTGACTCAGAAGTTGATGGCGGAGTTGTTTCAGACAACGAAACAGAATACAAGTTTACACATTCAGAATATCTTTTCGGAAAAAGAACTTGATGAAAATTCAGTTGTCAAGTATTTCTTGACAACTGCTGCCGATGGCAAAAATTACAGAACGAAATTCTACAGTCTGGATATGATCATCTCTGTCGGTTATCGCGTAAAATCCCGTGTTGCCACCCGATTCCGCCAATGGACAACCCAGCGGCTGCGGGAATATATTGTCAAAGGTTTTGTTCTTGATGATGAGCGGTTGAAAAACCCGGATCAGCCATTTGATTATTTTGATGAACTTCTGCGCCGTATTCAGGACATTCGCACATCAGAACGACGTTTTTACCAGAAAATAACCGATATCTACGCCACAAGTATAGATTACGATCCCACAACCGAACTCAGCCTGATGTTCTTTAAAACTGTCCAGAACAAATTACACTGGGCTATAGCCGAAAAAACCGCCGCAGAGCTGATTTACAGCAGAGCGGACAGCGACAAGCCGAATATGGGACTTACCAGTTGGCGGGGCGAGAAAGTGCGCAAACCGGATGTTAGCATCGCCAAAAATTATCTTAATGAAGATGAGCTACGTGGGCTCAACAATCTTGTCGAGCAATATCTTGTCTTTGCCGAAGGGCAGGCGATGCGCCGCATCCCCATGCACATGAACAGCTGGACCGCGAAACTGGACAGCTTTTTGCAGTTGAACGACCGAAATATTCTGGAACACGCAGGAAGAATATCGCATGAAATGGCTATGGAGCTGGCGGAAACAGAATATGAAAAATTCAACCGGGAGCATATACGACACAGCGACTCAAAAGAGAGCGATTTTGATGAGACTGTCAAACAGATAGAAAATCACAAATACCAAAATGGAGAAACGATACAATGACTAACGCATCCACAATCGGTGTTGTTGACTACCACAACACCGGAAAGACGACCCTCATCTGTAAACTGATCGAACGATTGACAGAGCACGGATATTCCGTGTCCACGATAAAGAACATTCCAAAAAATGGATTCTCCATGGACATTGAAGGAAAAGATACATGGAGACATGGCGAATCCGGCGCAGGTCTTGTTGTCGCGAGCACTTCGGATGAGACCTCCTTCATCATGAAGACTGGCATGTCTCTCGATAAGATCCTGGGAATCACGGACAACATGACGTCTCCTGATGTGATACTCGTTGAGGGGCACAAGACCGAACAGATCCCGAAGATTGTTCTCGGCGAGATGTCAATCGACGGCGAGGACAATGTTCGCAGGTACGATCCCGCAACCGACGACTTCGATTGCCTTTTCGATTACATAACAGAGACAATCGAGGTCAAGAAGGTGTACAACAAACTTCCGGGGATGAATTGCGGAAAATGCGGATATGATGACTGCATGGAGATGGCAGAGGCGATATTTCGGGGGGAAAAGGCAATATCGGATTGTCTGATGCAGGGAGGATTTGTGAGGGCTACCGTCGACGGAAAAGAGATACCGATGGGACCATTTGTCCAGGATATCGTCTCAAAGACGATTTTCGGGATGGTCGCGTCTCTGAAAGGCGTTGATTACACAACGATAGACGCAGACATAACGATCGAGATAAAACATGCCGAAAAATAGATTAAAGATCGGGGTCTTCGGATGCGGCGCGATCGGAAGCGCGATATGCAACGCGATCGATGAGGGAACCATCGATGCAGACCTCATCGCAATCTGCGACCGCGATCCCGAGATAGAGCACCTCGCAGACTCGCTTGCCAGCCACCCCGCGACTATGAATATCAGCAGGATGGCGAGATCTGTTGATATCGTGGTTGAAACTGCATCCCAACAGGCGGTGCGCACGATCGCACCAATTGTGCTCTCTGCAGGGTGCGATCTCATGATCATGAGTGTCGGTGCTCTCTCGGATGCGGAACTCTTCGACCAACTTAAGGATCTGGCACGGCGCAACGATTGCAGGATATATGTGCCGTCTGGCGCAGTCGCAGGCATCGACGGCATCAGATCAGCAGCCATCGGACGGATCGACTCAGTCGTACTGACGACAACGAAGCCGCCGGCAGGGTTTGCTGGTGCGCCTTACATCGAGGAGCATGGCATCGATCTTTCGTCGCTTCGCGAGGCGACTGTGCTCTTCAAGGGAACTGCCGCGGATGCGGTGCAAGCGTTTCCCGCGAACGTGAACGTGGCAGGCACACTGAGTCTTGCAGGCATCGGGTATGATGCTACGGTGGTGCGGGTCATTGCGGATCCGGAGGCTACACGGAATATGCACGAGATTAAGGTTACAGGGGAGTTTGGGGCGCTGACGGTCAGGGTCGAGAATGTTCCGTCGCCTGAGAACCCGAAGACGAGTTATATTGCGATGCTCTCCGCGATTGCGACGCTAAAGAAGCTTACTGAGCCTGTGTGGGTGGGGACGTAAGCACGGTCTGCTGCGCAGACACGGACGTTGGCGTCATGCCAAGCAGAATTCCGTGTTATGCAGAGATTCTTATTGGGATCATTTGTATATCAGGTTTTTAAAAACGTCTGGAGCGCCCCCGACCTTTGGTTCGCATGGGTAGGTTCGTTTGGGCTTCAGTATATTCAGATATGCCTTATAATCCCAATGACCCACCTTGTTCCGCTCAAATAACTTGTAACAGCATCCATCTGAGACTATCAACTTTTCACACTTCGGATGTTTGTCGGCGTAATCCTTTGCCTGACCTTCGGCAGGGGATAGTCCTGCACGAAGTTTTTTGGATTCGAGAATTATGATGCATTCATCGTCTTTCTCGGTATATGGTTCCTCGAAAAACGCAATGTCAACATTTTTCCACTCGATTTTGAGTCTTTGTTCTGACCATCCAAGAGCAAGCAGTAACGGGATTATCAAAAAAGTCTGTGTCTCATGTTCTTTGACATCTTTTCCGCGGGAGTGATACCACTTGACAAGCCGTCGGATTCGCTGGATAGTTTGCGTAAACTCTTCAGCGTCTTTCGGGCGCAGTCCATGGCTAATGAGATCGTCGATCAAATCCTCGTCATCCAATTTCTCCGCGGGTTCTGGAATCTCCTCGTGAGGTTGGATCACCCCCGATTCCAATAGATCATAGACGGTTTGTTGCGTATCTTTTTTACCGATTCTCTTAAAAGTTCCCATGGTTAAACCCGTTGTGGATACCGGTTCCCCATCTTTAGACTTCTTCCATTCAACACGCCTGCAATGCTGTAAATCCCAACCTTCCACGTCATCGAAAGCAGGTAAATGTGTATAACCACCTTTTACAGTACCAACAGCCACAACTTCCCAGGATGTACTACGTGGTCTCTTCAATACAACAATGTCTCCCTCTTTAACTTGTTCTGCAAAATATTTCACGTCGTTTGGCTTATACCTACCTTTATCGTCGTAATAATCTTTTTTCTTAAAGTACTCACCAGGGTCCCCGGGACCGATGAGCATCACCCCATATTTCAGAAACACTTTAGAATAATCCCTTTCACCATCTCCGGCGGCAACTTGCCAGTAGTTCCTTTCCCCACTCATCTTCCCACCATCCAAAAACTCACTTCACTCGTGGCATCGCTATGATCTCCCGTATCTGCATCTTAAAGAAACTGTTCGCATGTCCGGGTTTGATCACGCATGCGACATCCGCGCCCGTGCCCGTCCCGCCAATAGCGACGACCTCGGAATCGTCACTGACAGGGATCATGCCAGAATCCGCAGCCATGATCGTGATCTCGACAGCGACCTTAAATCCGATCCCGAACAGACTCCTGAGGACGGCTGCGATGGTCTCGGCCCGGCTCGCTCCGCCGAGTTTGTCAGTGAATGACCGCTCCACCCCTGATAAAGGGTGCGTCTGTGTAAAGACGGTTGCGCCCATCTCTTCCAGCGTTTTGAGGTTGCCATCATCAAATAGCCATTTTCCTTCCTCTCTTGCGCCGTAATGCAGTGTTGCAACGATCGTCTTGATGCCTGTGCCCTCTGCTGCTTTCGCAACCTTAATACCGGTTGATCCCGTGGTGCTTGCAACCACGATCTGCTTGATGCCGAGTTCGACTGCCCTCCCGACCGCAGCCCGCACGGTCTCATCCGTGTTAGCAGCACCCGGCTCTTCGAAGTATGTGATATCTTTTCTCATGTTAACGCCTCTGGCGTAGATCCGGCGGTTTGAAACTCTCACTGCCGGATTACCGCAACGTTTGTGTTGATCTGATCCATGCGGCTGCCGGGATTCGAACCCGGGTTATAAGCTTGGGAAGCTCATGTCATACCACTATACTACAGCCGCAGCCACAACCAATCATCCCGCGGCATCCTTTATATCTTTTGGCATTGCACGGGGCTCCTGGAAAAGGTTAAACCATTCGCGGCTCCATGATAACACCATGGCAACGACCACCAGAGAGCGGGCAGGCAAATCAAAAGACATCATCAGAAAGGATGGAAAGACGTTCTTTGAGTTCACAGATCGCATAACCGCATTCGATGGGCTGAAGAAGGATGAATACCCGGACAAAGGGGAGGTCTGCTGCAGATTGTCTACGTACTGGTTCGAGATTCTTGAAAGAGAGGGGATACCGACGCATTTTCGCGCCTTCGTCCCGCCAAACGTCATGGAAGTCGAATATCTTGAGATCATCCCGATCGAGGTGATCTGGCGCAATTTTGTTGCAGGATCGCTGCTGAAACGCTACGAAAGTGGAGAAACCCCCCTGGCAGGAATCGAGCCGAGATTGGGCGCAAGGATACTGGAGGGAATCTGCGAGTTCACGACCAAGTTCGAGGAGGTCGATCGGTTGATCGATGAGCAGGAGATTCTGGATAACAGGTGGCTTACACGCGAGGAACTGGACATGATCCGGGAGTCCACACGACGGGTAAACGATATTATGAGTGCTCATATCCTCGGAAAAGGCATCCTCCTTGCGGACTTCAAGATCGAGTTCGGGAAGAACCTTGCAGGCGATATCATACTTGCCGATGAGGTTGGAACGCCGGATGGCTGCCGGTTCTGGGATGCGGGTTCGTATGACGAGGGCAGGATCGAGAGTCTTGACAAGGATGTGTACCGGTACGAGAAAGGCGATCTTTCGGATGCTTACGCAAGGATTATGCAGAGAATCTGCGGATAATTGGAGATCATGCTCCCGCTGTACCTGTATCATGCAAACCAGTGCGATCCAAAGAAGTGCACGGGCAGAAAACTACTCAAGTTCGGGTTGGCGCAACGGAAGAAGCCCTCGGAACTTCCGTACAGCTCGATATTGCTAAACCCGTTCTCAGAGAGGGCGCTTGCCCCTAACGATGTGTGCACAGGCATTTCTGCGCTGGATTGTTCATGGGCAGATGCGGAATTGGTTTTTGGAAAACTTCGCCGCATGAAACAGCGATCGCTTCCGTACCTGGTCGCTGCAAACCCGGTAAACTTTGGAAAGCCGTTTAAACTGACGACTGTCGAGGCATTCGCTGCCGCCCTGTATATCCTCGGCGAAGATGAGCAGGCGTCCCAGATACTCGGAAAGTTCAACTGGGGGCATACGTTCTCGGAACTGAACTGCGAGCTATTGGAGGCGTATGCCTGTGCTACGGACAGTTCAGAGGTCATAGCGATTCAGAGCGAGTATCTCTGAAAGTTTTGGTCTTTGCGGGGTCACGGGTAAAAACTCTGGTTTCTTGGTACGCAAGAAAACAAAAGACTAATGTAACCGCCCGCCACAATAGTTACCGAGGCGTTTCATGAGTAGAGATGTGGCAATAGCCGTAAAGCGGGTTGGAATCGTCTCTCGGTACGATGAACCCGGCGCAATGAGACTGGCAGAACTCGTATCCCGCCATCTCGAATCGAAATCCGGAATCGAGGAGGTCGTATTCGAGCAGGATACCGCATCCGGGATCGGGACCCGGGGCAGAGGCGTTCCTATCGAGGATTTGGATGCCGATCTGCTGATCATCATCGGAGGCGACGGCACGATCCTGCGCACCATCCAGAAACTCAAGCGACAGATACCGATTCTCGGAATCAATTTCGGCAGGGTCGGCTTCCTCGCTGATGCCACGCCAGAAAATGCGCTTTCCATGATCGATGAGGTTCTTGCCGATCTCACGGTCGAGGCGCGGATGCGGCTTACAATCCGCATCAACGGAGATACGCTCCCGCCCGCAACCAACGAAGCTGTGATCGTCACAACGCGCCCTGCCAAGATGTTTGCGTTCCGGATTCTTGTGGATGACTACGAACTCGACTGTCTGCGTGCGGATGGTATCGTCTTTGCGACGCCGACTGGCTCCACAGCTTATGCGATGAGTGCAGGAGGTCCGATCGTCGATCCGAAGGTTGGCGGCATCGTCATCGTGCCGCTTGCGCCGTACAAGCTCTCATCGAGACCGTGGGTGATCTCTGCCGATAGCAGGATCACTGTTGAGCCGATACCAGCGTTTAAGGATGCTGCTATCGTCCTCGATGGACACCACACGCAACCGGTGCGGGCTGGCGATCTCATTACTATCACGAAGGCAGAAGAGCCCGCTCTCTTCGCGAAGACCGGATGGCGGTTTTACGAGAAGGTGCGGAGCAAGCTTTGAAACGTTGTTCGGATTCTCCCCAAAAACCTAATTTTTTTAGGGTATATTACTTATATACCTAAATGATAAATCTGAACATATAAATCAGGATAGCCCGATACAGGGGATAACATGGATCATCTGGTTCACAGAACCAGAGCCAGAACCGCTGCAAAGCCCCCGAGCAGAAGATAATCCTTCCCTGACAGCGCACCGCCATAATAATAGTACTCCCGGTCTCGATGGTAGCATCTCGACTCCAGGGCATCAGAGAGTTCATCCGCTCTCCGAAATGATCTGCGCAGCAGCGGGACGATCAGCGCGACAAAACCCCGTAATCCGGCAGGTTTGCATCCTCTCGCTGCCTGCGCTCTCGCAATCGTCTCTTTATCACGCATCAGTCCGGGGATGAGCGCCATCGCCACGCCAACCATGAATGCCAGTTCCCTGCCAAAACCACCAAGCGGCTTCATGAGGGAGACGAGAGCGGTCTTTAGCTCCGATTGCGAGGTCGTGTGGAGCAGTACTGTGGTGAAGAGTATCAGGAGAACGAACCTTGCGACCGGAATAGCGGCAGCAACGACGCCGCTTCCCTGCAGGAGCAAATGCGTCAGGAATATCAGGGCAAAGAATACCGCCATCGGTCGAAGTCCCTTTACGAGACTTGAGGCAGGGATGCCTGCGACGCGTATCAGCAAAAATGCAACGATCGATAGCAGCCAAATCCCCAGCGGATCTGCCAGATACACGAGAATGCCGGTTCCAGCGGTCAGCAGCAACTTCGTCCGCGCCTCGATCCTGTGGAGAAGCGAATCCCCTTTCCGGTATGTGGCAAACATCGCTCTCACATCTGGTCCCGATACATGGCGTTCGTGCCATCAAACGTCAGGTTTCCAGCGTCCAGCACCACGATCCGATCTGCGATCCCGAGAACCTCCCTGATCCGGTGGGCGATGTAGATGACGGTTGCGCCGCAGCCAGCCCCCTCACCGCAGGTCATCCGCCTGATGGCATCCAGAACCTGCTTCCTTGATCTCTGGTCAAGTCCCGCGGTGGGCTCGTCGAGGATCACGTAATCGGGCTTCATGGCGATCGAGATTGCGAAAGCAGTGAGTCTCTGCTCTCCTGAACTGAGATGGAACGGCGACTCTCCAAGAATACTCCGGTCAAGACCGACCTCATCTATCGTAGAGAGAACCCTCTGCTCTACCGCATCTTCCGGTAATCCCGTCTTCGAAAGTCCGAAAGCCACCGCCTCCCGGACGGTTCTCTCGAAGAAGAACTCTTCTGGATGCTGGAAAAGAATTCTCACGTTCCCACCCGGTTCCGGGGGTCTTCCATCGATTGCGATACTGCCGGAAGTGGGCGTGTCAAGTCCCGCGATGAGGCAGGCAAGCGTTGACTTCCCTGAACCGATCCCGCCGACGATGCCTGTGATCCCGCCCTTTCCGATGGCGAGATTGACATCTCTGAGAGCAGGAACCGCCCATTCCGTGCCAGGGCTATATGTGTGAGACAGGTGCCGTATCTCAATCCCGCAACCCTCCCGGGAAATTCCTGCTACGGGATCGGTTCTGTGGTCTCTAAATTCTTCGCCTCTTTTTCCTTTTTTTTGTTGTGGTCGAATTGATCCCACACAAGCGGTAAAAGCCACCGGATTTAACCACAGAGGACACAGAGAGCACAGAGTTTTTAAACTGATCCTCTGTGTCCCTCTGTGCTCTCTGCGGTTGTATTCCCTATCGATGTCGTTTATGTCAATCGCGTTGTTATGCATCCAGCTGACCACTACACTTTTTCCTTTTTTTCCTTTGTTTGTTTCGTTTGCGCACTCTGCGGTAACGGCTCTGCCGTCGACGCTTGCGTTAGAATCTGATGG
>JAUVWP010000090.1 GCA_030604085.1 Methanosarcinales archaeon
CCAGTTGAAATCAAGGGGTAGGGCTCCACCCACCACAAACACCATAACTCAAGTCTCCAGTTGAAACCAAGGGATTGGGTGACATTCCCACAAACACCAGAACCCAAAACGATCCGGACGATCCGGTTACATCATAACATCTCACAGACAAGCACACACCCCTGAGCAAGCATACAAAACTTCAATCATCCGCATAACCACAGTATACTACCACCTATGCCACCCATCATCCTCAAGATCGGAGGTAGCGTCCTCACAGAGAAGACCGACACCCCGACACCGAAACCATCCGCAATCGAGAGGTGCGCCGCAGAGATCGCATCGTGCCACCCGTCAGCGGACAACCCGCTGATCCTGATTCATGGCGCAGGTTCGTTCGGGCATCCGCAGGCAAAAAAGCACGATTCGCCGGACGGATTCACCAATTCCGGGATAATCGAGATCCACCGATCCGTAACATTGCTAAACGAACTTGTTGTCAGTGCATTAATCGAAAATAACGTCCCGGCAGCGCCCGTGCATCCGTTCGGCTGCACCGTGGCAGATGCCGCACGCATCAACGAGATGCACACCGCTCCGATCGCGCTGATGCTTGCCCGCGGCATCGTGCCTGTGCTGCATGGCGATGTGGTGATGGACAGGGCGCTTGGAGCATCGATCATATCAGGCGACCAGATCGTGCCGTATCTTGGAACGCTGTTTGGGGCGTCACGCATCGGATTCGGGACGGCAGTCGATGGCGTGATCGCAGACGGCAGGGTGGTTCCGGAGATCACGCCAGGGACGTTCGAGGCGGTGCGATCCCATATCCATGGCTCAGAGGGCACTGATGTGACCGGCGGGATGCTTGGCAAGGTTCGTGAACTGCTCGGGATCGATATCGATTCGTACATATTCAGTGCAGTAAAGCCGGGCATGATCGCGGGATTCTTGTCTGGCGAAGAACCCGGGACGAGGATAACAAAAAAGCCACAATCGAATTCGCTCCGAAAATAGCCATGTCGCCCGGCTTCACAGCGGCGGAAATGCTCGCGGTCGCTTACGCGATGATGTGGCAGATGTGGGAAGCGTACTATTTGCAAAATCCCGGGTGCTTCGATTGCACCCCTGTCGCCATGGCATATTCATACCTGAGGTCCATCTGACGGTGGCGGCATATTCTTGTGCGACATAATAATCTCGTTCATGCTCTCGAGCAATGGAGGTATGTAATTGACCACAACATCCCACACGATAGTGTAATTTATCCCGAAGTAACTATGGATCAGGACATCTCGCATTCCTGCCATTTCTTTCCAGTTCACCAGAGGGTAATTCTGTTTAAAATCTGCCGGGATTTGCTTTGTCGCCTCTCCTATTATCTCTAAACTTCTAACAAAAGCTCTTTTTAACGTCTCATCATCGAGAAATTTTTCATAAAATAGCCCCTCTGACGCATCAACCAAATATTCACACTCATCTCTTATGTGCTTTAAATACTCAAGATAGTTTTTCAATATATTTCACCTCCTTTAGAATATAAGGTGCTAAATATGGGCTTATACTACCCGATGTGACTAAATCTACTTTTCGATTTAGCAAACCCTGAAGATAAAAATATAAATTCATCAAGTTAGAAAATTTTTCGCACTCTTCTTCAAATTCAATTATTAAATCGATATCGCTCTCGTCTTTCAGTTCCCCTCTTACTGCAGATCCGAATAGACCTATTCTCTTAACGCCAAACTTTTTAATAGTTGTGATATTATCTTCGAGTTTTTCCAAAATATCCGTTTTTGTGCTCGAGTTTTTTACATCATCCATGGTTCCTGCCTCATCTGGCAATTCAAGTAATTACCTGATAATATAGTGTTTCAGGAAAGCCGAGCAGGTCTCCACACCCATCTCTGCAAAACAAGAATGTGTCAGGTTCAATCAGGGTTTGCATATTATTAACTCTGTTTCAAGGCTAATAAATACATCATGTTCCGGTCTGAGATGCCCGCGAATATTTGTGGCATTCAACCACCCGCGTCATTCATGATCCCTTGATCCGAATACCTTGGGATGGCGACACTCCTCCGATCTATGGACTTATGCGTATTGCCGCCCAATAAAATCTCAACCTACCATGAAACTTGACGCAATCCAGTTCTTCACAAACACATCGATGATGCTCTCGATGGTCTTCATCCCGCTTCTTGCAGAGGACCTCGGAGCCAGTTACATGCAGATAGGGATCATCATGAGCGTATACGGTCTCTGCCTCGGCGTATCGTCGTATATGTTCAGCAAGGCGGCTGATGCATGGAATATCAAAAGACTGCTATTGGCTGGTCTTGCCTGTTCAGCAGCCGCATATCTCCTGCAGGCATTTGCAGACGATCCACTCACGCTCGGACTGGCGCGGGGGCTTCTCGGAATCACTATCGGCATGTACCCTGCGGCTCTGATCATACATGTCTACGGGATGAAACGGAGTATCAGCAAGTTCATCTCATTCTGCGCTCTCGGCTGGGCTGCGGGATTCATTGGAGCGGCAATCATCGGAGATTATGACCTGATATTCGCTGCCAGTTCCGCTCTCGTGGCGCTCTCCTTTGTAATCGCGCTGACTCTACCGGAGGTCAAGATCAAGCGGCTGAATGTCAGTTACCTATCGCTCGACACGGTGAGAGCGAACTGGGCGATATACGTGCCGTTCCTGCTGAGACACGCCGGAGCCACAGCCGTATGGACGATCTTCCCGCTGTATATGGCAAGTCTCGGATCGGATAAGTTCTGGATCGCAGCCATCTACGCAATCAACCCGCTGATGCAGTTTTTCATGATGCGGCGGCTCGAGAACAAGGATATGGTATCGATCGTGAAATACGAGTATCTGATATCCTCGATCGCTTTCTTAAGTTTTATCCCGCCGACAATATTTTATTATGTCATACCCGGGATGGTGCTGGTCGCTCTTTCGTGGTCGTTTCTGTATGTGGGATCGACCGAACTCCTGCTGCGCCGAAACGAGGATAAAGCGGCATCAGCGGGTCTGATCACAACGGTCATCAATCTCGCATCCGTGGCAGGTTCTCTTATCGGAGGCGCGGTTTCGCAGTACCACGGGTTTGTAACGGTGCTCGTGGTTGGAGCAGTGATGTGCTTTGCCGGTTTTCTGATCTCGGCTAAATATCTTACGCGTACCTGTTAACCGGTGGTGCCCGGCGGTTCTCACCACCTGCGCGGGATCGATTTAGCACGATAAAAGCCATGTAATGGTCAATAGGAAATACAACAAATCCGGTGACTTTTACCGCTTGTCTGGGATCGATTTGACTACAACAAAAATAATAAAAAGCCACCGCGAAACTGAGGAAACCCTATTATGCCACCTCCATCAAATAACTAACAGTCAGTCAATACCACTGCACAGGTGAGGTGAACAACATGACCTGCACAGTAAAGGACCCTGAAACAAGGCGTAGTGAACTCATTGACGCCGCGGAGGAACTCTTTCTTGCAAACGGCTACGAAGAGACCGTGGTATCGGATGTCGTCGGCAAGATCGGCGTGGCGCAGCACGTTCTACCATACTTCAAATCCAAGGATGGAGGCATCCATACGAACATACACAAACGTTTCATAACAACGTCCCTTCTGGTATTTTTGATGTTTTCGGCGGTTCTTTCATCTGCCGCAGCCCAGACCGCAAGCCCAGAGGATATCGAGATCGTTGACCTCTATTCGGACATCGATTCGGCTGATGTCACGATCCACCCGGAAGTGCATCTCACAAACATAACGATCGATGCGGAACTGATATTTGAGGACGAGGTGCTGAGAAGAGAGCGATTCGTAATCGATGAGGCACCCCCTGATATCGAGATAACAAAAGTTGTATACTGGGATCTCGCAAACCCGGGCGACGGTTACTACATCGCCAGAATGACCCTTACGGTTGCTGGCTCGGTTCAGGAGGTGCGGCATCACAACTTCTCGCACGGCATCACCGAGTTTCCGAGGGTGTACCTTAAGTACGCGATCCCTGATTCCCGCGGCGTAAGCATCATCCTCTCGCCGAAAACCCAGTTAGGCACACAGGCGGTACTCACAGATGTCGAGTACATGCTCGTGGACGGGGATACCGTAATCTACCGGATATGCGATTACAGAGTCAATGTGATGCAAGCAACATCGCTATCCGAGAACTGGAATGTGCGCCTCGAAAACAACCATCAATACTCCGCCAGGGTGAAGATCAAAGTCCCATCGCAGGGGCAGGGAGATTCCATAATCGCCGGATCAGCGGATTTCACAGCAAAGGACGATGCCAGAATCACCGAACTCTACAGGGACGAGACCGGTGCAAGTGCAACGGTTGAAGGGCACTCACAGGTTCCGTTCGTTGGCGATATCGTCTTTACGGTGTCAAAGGACAACGAGATTATCGAGGAGATCAAAAAAGCGTCTCCGGTTCTCATGTCGGACGATGATGAGACGATAGAGGTTATCTGGGGGAGTAAGCTTCCTGCAGGGGTCTATGAACTCTCTGTAAATCTGATTGGAAACGACGGTGATGTTGTGGATGTACTGGAGACGGTTATAGAATCAGAAGATGTCGGATACAACGCCTCTGCCACTTCTGCCACCTCGCCAGAAGAGACGCCTGGATTTAACGTCTACGGGGCGGCTTTAGCAATCATGGCTATATACCTCTTCCGCAAGGATAGGTGATATCCATGTATGAGCTCTTCATCGCCCTGCGGCACCTCACATCAAGGCGCAGGCAGACTATCTTTTCTATACTTGCGGTCGGGCTGGCAGTTATGCTGCTCGTATGGTCCCAGGCGCTGATGGTTGGGTTTACCGATGAGATGTATTCAAAAACCGTGGACCGGATGGCACATGTAACAGTTGAACCACAGGAAGATGAAGATTACATCCACCTATACCGTAAACTCACTGAAGACATAAGGAAAATGAATGGCGTTGTAGGTGTATCGCCAGTTCTTGCCGGACCTGCTACTTTCGAATACAAAGACAAGAACAAGAATGTAGTCATGCAGGGAATCCAGGTGGATGCCCATGATTCAGTGCTGCACATCAATGATGACATCGTGGAGGGCAGTTTCGGGGACCTGAAAGTTTCGTCCAACAGCGTGGTGGTGGGTGACGCCCTGGCAGAGAAACTGGATGTGGACATTGGCGATACCATAGATGCATCTTTTCCTGAAGCAAACCCGGCAGCCCTGAAAGTGGTGGGCATCTATGACAGCGGCACACCTCTGGATGAAACACTGGCAATTACTTCCCAGTCTACTGCCCAAGGGTTTCTTGATGTGTCCAACGTGGTGAACAGTATTTTAGTCCGTGTGGATGACCGGGAGCGGGCACAGACAATTTCAGAGGAGATAGACGCAATGGGGTACCCCGCCTCAGGCTGGAAGGAGACAAATCCTGAGATAATACAGACACTGAAACTGGAAGGGACAAGCAATGCCATCACACTGGTTCTTATCATAATTATAGCATCTTTCGGGATAGTCAGCACCTTGTTCATGGCAGTTATGGAGAAGACCAAAGAGATAGGCATGCTCATGGCAATGGGGGTGCCCAGAAGAAGTATTATGATGATATTTGTAATGGAAAGTGGTATCCTGGGACTATTAGGTGCCGTTTTAGGTGTAGCTTTGGGAGCGGGATTAGCCATACAGATGGGGTCTTATGACTATGGGATGGAAGTCATGGCTGGCATCACCACGATTCCGTTTGTTGTCAGATTGCAGGATGCGGTAATTATTGTGCTGTTCACATTCCTGCTAAATCTCATCGCTGGGATATATCCTGCCAGCCGTGCTTCAAAGCTTGATCCAGTGGAGGCGATAGGTCGTGACTGAGGGAGACCCCCATGTTTGAGCTCGATGTTGCCACAAGACATATCAGGTCACGCCGGCGGCAGACCTTATTTTCCATCATTGCAGTAGCACTGGCAGTTGGGATAATCATAGTCTTCATGTCAATGATGAGCGGTTACATGAGTATACTAATTGATTCAACAATTGAGAACCAGGCTCATATCACTGTCCTGCCAAAGGAGGGCGAGGATTACATACACCTGTACCACGGGCTTGAGAAACATATCTATGGTCAAGAAGGTGTAGAGGCACTCTCGTCATATTTCCAGGGTGAAGCTGCCCTGCAGCACAAGCACGATGCTGAAGGAGTGCTGTTGTACGGCATAAATCCCAACGATGAGAACCGGGTTGTAAACAGGGATAAAGATATGCTGGCCGGGGAGTTCACATCCCTTGAAGATCCTGGCAGCCGCATAATCCTTGGTTATAAGCTGGCAAAGAATCTTGATGTGGAGATGGGCGATACTGTCACAGCCCAGATTCCCGGGACCAAACCTGCCGATTTCACTATTACCGGCATATTCCAGACCGGAACACCTGTTGATGAAACAATGGCATTTACAAACCTTGAGCGGTTGCAGGATTTCTATAAGACAGGGGATGTGGTGACAGGAATGGGGGTAAGGATGTCAGATGCTTATGCTGCCGATACTATGGCCAACAAGATTGACCGGGAGACCGGCTATGATGCCGTAAGCTGGATCGAGCAGAATGCAGAAATACTTAACCTGCTGGAGACTTCGGAGGGCATGGTTTATTTCTTTTATATTATCATCTTCTCCATATCGGGTTTTGGTATCGCTAATATCCTGATCATGATAGTCATGGAAAAGATTGGTGAGATTGGAATGCTCATGGCAATGGGCACACCGCGGCGGAGCATAATGCTGATATTTCTGCTGGAGGCAGGGATACTTGGTATGGCAGGAGTTATAGTCGGTTATGTACTGGGATATGGAGCATCACTGGCAATTGCATCCATTACCATACCCATACCACCAGAGATGTATTTCGGGATGGACCACCTGCCCGTAGAAATAGAGCTCAAGAACTTCATCACAGCCGGTATCTTTGCAATGGTTATCAATATTATAGCAGGTGTATTCCCTGCCCGGCGTGCGTCAAAAATGGATCCAGTGGAGGCGATTTATAGTGTCTGATAAACATATAATCCAGATAAAGAACCTGACCAAGATATTCGGCGACGGAGTGGAGATAAAGGCCCTTGACGGCGTGGACCTGGATATCAAACGGGGTGAGTTCATGTCCATTATCGGTCCTTCCGGCTCAGGCAAAAGTACACTGCTGAACCAGATAGGTATTCTTGATACACCCACCAGCGGCACCATCCTGTTAAACGGGGTTGATGTCACGAAAATGTCTGATAAGGAGCGCTCCCGGACAAGGAACAGGGAACTGGGCTTCATTTTCCAGTACCACCACCTGCTGCCCGATTTCAATGCTCTTGAGAATGTGATGATGCCGCTTTTGATAAGCGGCATTAAATCGTCACAGGCACGCAAAGTCGCACGCAAGGTGCTTGATGAAGTGGGTTTAGGCGACAGGATGAAACACAGGCCCAACCAGTTGTCAGGGGGCCAGAACCAGCGGGTCGCGATTGCACGGGCGCTGGTAAATAAACCCAGTATCGTTATCGGGGACGAGCCCACAGGCAACCTTGACTCAAAGGCTAGTGAGAATATCTATGAACTGCTGCGCAAATTAAACCGTGAGCACAACCAGACCTTCATACTGGTGACCCATGACGAGC
>JAUVWP010000177.1 GCA_030604085.1 Methanosarcinales archaeon
GGAAGGATGTATAAAATACTTCACATAGAAATGTCGCAAAAGCATACGAGAATCTTGATAATAGAACTGTTGCAAGAATAAATAAAAGTCGTGGGGCGGCACGCTTTGCTTATACCTTATACCCCGATATCCATCTCAGGATCCGCGAGGATTGCGCCCGGTCCCTGCCCCGCATGAGATTCCCGCACCCAGATCGACGGCGCATCCTTGCTCGCGCCCCTGTCACGCCCATACCTCTGCCTGATCCGAACGATCGTCGGCGTGTTGATACCAACGCCTGATACGATCGCATGTCCCTTCGCAAGCGCAGGCAGTTCTGATACGATATCCCGGCTCACAGACTCGATGCTTCGCCCGATCTGCTCCTGATCCGCGGGATTGATGATCCGCATCGTGATCTGGGTCATGCACTGGGAGAGCGAGTCAGAATCGAGCTTGCTTGGACGCTGCGAGACCATGCAGATCCCGACGCCGAACTTCCTGCCCTCAGAGAGGATCGTCTTGATGATCGGCTTTGATTTCGCGACTCTTCCGCCACCCTCGCCACCGTCTCCGCCCGCACCGCCACCACTGCCCTGCGGCGCAAATCGGTGCGCTTCCTCAAGAATCACGAATACCGGGTACGGCAGGTATTTGTCAGGCGTATCACTCGTATATGCGCCGTTTTCCGTCTTCTGTCGTGCATCGAAGATTTTTTGAAGGATCACCTGCGCAATCATCTGCTGAAACCCGGTGCTGATGCCGGAGACGTCCATAACCGTGAGCTGCCCGATCCGCAGGTAATCGACAATCGGCACATCCTCGTGGTCATGGAAGATCCTGTTATCCAGCTTGCGGAGCCGCCAGAGTATCCCCTCGATCGAGGAGTCGTTGCTCCCATCCCGCATCTCCTCGACTGTATTTCTAAGTTCGCTCCGCGTGAACTGTCTGGTGCCGCCTCTAAAACTCTCTCTCCGAAGCGTGCGGCACGCACTCCCAAAGAGCGTCTTCATCTTGTCTGACATCGTGCCGTCGTCGATGATGCTGATGAGGTCAGACGTCTCGAGGTCACCTATGCGGATCTTGATGCTTTCGGGCTTTATTATCCTGACTTTCGGCTTGTAATCGCCGTCCCAGAACCGCGGGTCATTGGCGATTGTATCCAGCACGGTGTATTCGCCGTGCGGGTCAAAGATCAGCACAGGCGCCCTATTGCGGGATGTGAGTAGTTCCTCGACGATGACGCCGACCGTGTACGACTTTCCAGCACCTGTGGCTGCGATGACTGAGAGATGCTGGCTTACGACATCCTTAACCGAGAGCACGATTTCGAAATCAGTTCCTGCGATCTTCCCGATCGTTGCAGAGCCGATCTCGCCGGATTGCGCCTTGTTGATGTCGCGCAA
>JAUVWP010000036.1 GCA_030604085.1 Methanosarcinales archaeon
TTCGGGAGTGAGTCTTTCAGGAACCGGGTCAGCGTACACCGCGCTTGTCGGGCGCGACCAGATACAGGAGCTGAAGGGCTGCTGGAGTGATATGGGTGGCAGCGTGATACAGACCAGAATCGTTAACAGATTATAGGGATGCATGCGAGCGGGTGTGTAGGGTTTGAGGGTGTGTGGAGTTAGTGGTTAAAAAAGAATTTTTTTTCAGAAACCCGCTCGCATATATGTTATACTGTACTGTTATGTTATTTAAACCTTACGGTTCAGCAGCATATTTGCAATAATCCTGACATATTAACATTCAACATTACCCTGATCAGCACTACCGTATAATGATGTACTACTCATTAGACCGTAGCCGGACACTTAACGGGTTGCTGTACTGCGCTGCTCTCGGATTCGATACCGAGATTGCGATGAGCGCGCTAAAGCTGGGGGTTTCGGGAGTGAGTCTTTCAGGAACCGGGTCAGCGTACACCGCACTTGTCGGACGCGACCAAATAAAAGAACTGAAGGGCTGCTGGAGTGATATGGGGGGCAGCGTGATACAGACCAGAATCGTCAACAAATTATAGTCTTTCCGCCAACATAAAAAACCTCATTACAGAAAAGGTCACTACAACAACTATGGCAAGAGATGTAGCAATCATAGGAATCGGCTGCACACCGTTTGGGGAGTTCTGGGACAGATCGTTCCGGGACATCTTCGTGGAAGCAGGCGTGGCAGCGATCGAGGATGCCGGCGTGCAAGGTGAGGAGATCGACGAACTCTTCGTCGGAAACATGAGCGCTGGCAGATTCGTGGAGCAGGAGCATATATCGTCGCTAATCGCTGATTACGCTGGTCTTGCAAGTCTGCACACGCCATCCACGCGCGTGGAGGCTGCATGTGCGTCAGGCGGGCTTGCGCTCAGGATGGGCGTGCTTGCGATCGCATCCGGACATGCTGATATCGTGGTTACGGCAGGTGTTGAGAAGATGACCGATGTCAGCGCACAGGCTGCAACCGACATGCTCACGGCAGCCGCGGACCGGGAGTGGGAGGGCTTTGCAGGCGCCACGTTCCCTGGGCTCTATGCGATGATCGCACGCAGGCATATCCACGAATACGGGACCACGTCAGAGCAACTTGCAAGCGTGGCTGTGAAGAACCATCACAACGCAACGATGAACCCGAAAGCGCAGTATCGAAATGAGCTAACGGTCGAGGCGGTGCTGCGATCGACGATGATAGCGGATCCGCTACACATACTCGACTGCTCGCCGCTCACGGACGGCTCTGCCACTGTGGTGCTTGCGCCAGCAGAGACCGCAAGAAAGTACACAGACACCCCGATCTACATCAAAGCGAGCGCACAGGCGTCCGATACCATATCCCTGCACGACCGCGCAGATATCACCACGCTCGATGCAACCGTGTCTGCCGCATCCCGCGCATACGCGATGGCAGGAATGACGCCTGCGGACATCGATTTTGTGGAGGTGCATGACTGCTTCACGATAGCAGAGATATGCGCGATCGAGGATCTCGGATTCTTTGAGAAGGGCACCGGCGGGAAGGTGACCGAGGAAGGGATAACCGCGATCGATGGCGATCTGCCAGTGAATCCGTCAGGCGGTCTCAAAGCATGTGGGCATCCGGTAGGCGCGACAGGGATCAAGCAGGTCGTTGAGATTGCGCAGCAATTGAGAGGGGAGGCAGGAAAGCGGCAGGTCACAGGCGAGGTCGGGATGGCGCACAATGTCGGAGGATCCGGCGGGACTGCTGTGGTGCACATTCTTACGAGGTGATGGAGGGCGGGGCGGGTTGGTGGGCAGCATCTTAATGGCATTTTGCGGGCACTGGGTCCTGAAATGTGGGACGGCGTGGAAGGTATGGAGAAAGGTAGAAAATGGAATTTCAAGTTGTAATTGAAGAAGATCTGGGGGGTGGTGGATATGTTGTGCATTGTCCGGATCTTAAAGGGTGTTGGTCGCAGGGAGACACGATAGAAGAAGCGATAGGTAACATAAAAGAGGCAATTGCCGGGTATCTAAAAACATTAAAGGGCGGTACACGGTCCCAAAATCCAAGATAAAGCTATACCCAAAGAGGTGGTGGTGATATGACGATGGATAAACTCCCTCGTGCTCGGGCAGGATGATAACCCGCGTATTCAAAAAAAGCCGGTTGGATCGTGGATCGCATCGAGGATGCCCCGCTTTCAGTAACATTTATATATACTCATACAAAACATTCAATTGGATGGTTCACCTCTGAATAAAACATAGGAGGGGCATGGATGGATAAGCAAAGAGATATCTTGATTGAACGGCTCGAACAGAAGGTGAAGGATAGGGATCATACGATCACAGAGATGGCGAACTCGTCGCCAGGGGCTGAAGATCGGATTGCTGCACTCGAGATGACGGTGAAAGAGTTAAAAGGCGACATGGCTGGAATACTGGATGAATTGCTCTACCAGAGATCACTGATCGATGAGATGCAACAGAAAGACGTGCCTGATCCGGAAGAAGAGAAAGAGATCGAATCTACCGAGTACATCATAGCGGAGAACACCCCGGAAACGTATCAGGGACGTGGGAGGAAGGACGATATTATCGTTGTCTGCTGACCGATGACTGATTGCATATGCACATCAAGGAAATAGAATTCGATAATTTCAAATCGTTCGGAAAAAAGGCGAAGATCCCATTTTTCAACGATTTCACTGCCATATCCGGACCAAATGGTAGCGGGAAGTCCAACATAGTGGACGGTATCATCTTCGCGCTCGGTTTATCCGGTTCGAGGACGATGCGGGCAGAGAAACTGACCGATCTGATATTCAACGGGAATGGAACTAGGAAGGGAACCAAGAAGGGGAATGGGAATGGTGATGGTAACGGGAATGGAAACGGCAGGGGGATTAAAAGTACCAGCGGCACAGGCGTTACCAAATCCGCCACGGTAACGATCAGGTTCGATAACAGCGACCGGAGTTTCCCTCTCGACGAGGATACGATCGAGATCACCCGCAGGATCAGGCAGACAAATAGCGGGTATTATAGTTACTACTATTTCAATGACCGCGCATGTACGCTCACCGAGATACATGCGAACCTCGCTAAGGCAGGGATACGACCAGAGGGCTGCAACGTGGTCATGCAGGGCGATGTGACCAGGATCACAGAGATGACTCCCACTAATCGGAGGAAACTCATCGATGAGATTGCAGGCGTTGCGGAGTTTGATGAGAAGAAGGAGCGGGCGTACAGCGAACTGGATACTGTGCGCGAACAGATCGAACGGATCGAGATCATCCTGTCAGAAGTCACGCAGCAACGGAGGAAACTGAAGAGAGAGCGCGATCAGGCGATGAAGTACCAGTCCTTAAAGGACGAGAGAAAGCGGTATGAGGCGTTCACGATCCTTGCAAAACTTAAGAATGCGACAAACGAGCAGGAGTCGGTGTCAAAAGAGATACGTAACAAAGAGGATCTCGAAAACGAGTTATTATCGGATCTGGACGAGAAAAAGCGCGAGCTTTCCGGGATAGAATCTGTCTTAAAGGAATTAAGTGAGAAGATCACGCATAAAGGGGAGGATGAGCAGATCCGGATAAAGAAGGAGATCGAACATATCCGGGGGGATATCTCCAGATCAGTGGACTCGATTGAACTGCTCGAACATGAGATCCAGGATATCAAGAAAGAACGGCAGCGGTTGTTTATCGAGATCGATACCAGTAACAATCTGCTCTCGGAAGTCGAAGAGAAGATCAGCGACGAGCATCTGCGGAAAGAGAGTGTTCTGGCAGAGGTTGAGGCGAACGAGTCTGAACTGATGCTGATCCGCAGCAAAATCAGCGAAGTGGATGCAAAGTATGCAGAGACCCGGGATCGGCTGGATGAGGTGCGGAAGAAGGTAGAGACCGCAAAATCTGCCAAGAACGAACTCCAGCGGGAGCAGGATCGGCTTCTGGATGCGATACGGCGCAAGAACGGAGAGGAAGGGGAGATACAGTCCGAGATTGCGGACGCAGAGAAGAGCATTACATCGGTCGATGCCGACACCGAGGATCTGAAAAAGGAGATCAGCGAGTGTACAGAAAACATAACAACCCTGATCGGCGACCGGAGCGATCTCGAACGAAACGGATCGAAGTTAAAGCCGGAACTTGACGAGATCGAGAAGCATCTTGGTGAGGTGTATCAGGAGTATGCCAGAGCAGAGGCACGCGTCAAGGCGGCTGAGGATCTGCGGTACCCTCATGCCGTGAAAACGATATTAAACGCGAAAGATGCGAGAGAACTGCCAGGGATATATGGCACGATCGCATCGCTCGGCAGGGTCGAGCAGAGATACGCGGTCTCGCTCGAGATCGCTGCCGGTGCCCGGATGCAGAATATCGTGGTGGACAGCGATGCGACAGCGTCCCATGCGATTAACTTCCTGAAGCGAAAATCCGCAGGGAGGGCGACGTTTCTGCCGCTAAACAAACTGAAATCCAATTTTTCGTACGGAAACCTCCCTGATAGCGAGGGGGTAATCGATTATGCTATAAATCTGGTTGATTTCGATCCAAAACTCGAAAAAGCATTCAGATACGTATTCCGGGACATGGTGGTGGTCGATACACTTGGTACCGCGAGGGAACTGATTGGCAGGCACAACATGGTCACGCTTGATGGAGAACTACTCACAAAAGCAGGCGCCATGACCGGAGGATCGAGGGCAGATCGTGGATCACATTTTGCTGCAATGGAACAGGAGAAACTCGTAAAACTTGCAGAAGATATCACAGAATACGATTCACGCAGGAAGAGTCTTGTCGAGAGGGTTGATTCGATCGATAAACATGTTTCAGCCATAAACAGCGAGATAAATGAATTCGAAAAGGAGATCGCAAAGAAACAGCTTCAGATCGAGGAGGTCGCAGGAAGAAGCGAGAGACTGACTGCGACCATCCGGAATAAGAGGCAGGCGCTCGAAGATATCAAGGTGGAGCGGGAAGGGATGCGCAATCAGATGGGCGAGATCGAAGGAAAGATCACGGCAGGGGCAGATCAGATACGTGAACTCGACAACCACATCACAGAACTGGAGCATGAACTTGCAGACTCAGAGATACCGGCGTTAAACACCCAATCCGACAGAATAACATCCGAGATAAATAGACTGCGGGAAAGAATCCGTGACATCGAGACAAATATAAAATCGCTTATCCTTGAGACTGAAAATACAAAAACAAAACTTGAGACAGACAACAACCGCATAAAAGAACTCGAAGAAAGGAAAAACGATCACCGATCAAAGATTACGCAGTACAGGGAAGGTATCTCTGTTTTCGAGGCAAAACTCGAAGAGAAGACCGGAAGAGCGCAGCAACTCGATTGTGAACTCTCGTCGTTGCAGGAGGAGCGTACAGGGATGCAGCAGCAACGCGAGACCGCGGCTACGAAGCTTGGCGAAGCGGAGCGGCAGCTTGATCAGGTGCGCTGGGATGCGCAGGCACTGATAGCAACAAAGGATGCGCTTGGCGAGCAGATCGATACGCTCCGCACCGAGATCGAGAGATCAGGCATCACAGAACCGATCGATGAACCCGGGGAGATCCCGACCGAAGAAGAGGTGCGCACCCGCATCAGGGGGATCGATTCAGCGATGGAGAAACTTGAACCGGTCAACATGCGCGCGCTTGAGGAGTATGAAGAAGTGGACGCACGGGCATCCACGCTCAAAGAAAGGACAGAAACGTTATCTGTGGAGCGAAACGAGATCATAGACCGGATCGATAAGTATGAGACCTTGAAGAGGCAGACATTCTTTGATTCGTTTGATAAGATCAATGAAAATTTCAGATCTATCTTTGCGGAACTCTCAGGCGGTTCTGGCGAATTGATCCTTGAAAACAATGAGGACCCGTTTGCAGGCGGCATGACGATCCGGGCGCAGCCGGCAGATAAGACGCTGCAGCGGCTCGAGGCGATGTCTGGCGGAGAGAAGAGCTTGACCGCACTTGCATTCATCTTCGCGATCCAGCAGCACAGCCCTGCACCGTTCTATGCATTCGACGAGATCGATATGTTCCTCGATGGTGCAAATGTCGAGCGGATCGCATCGAGAATCGAGAAATCGGCAAAGAGCGCACAGTTCATCATTGTTTCACTGCGAAAGCCGATGATACAGGCAGCAGACCATACGATCGGCGTTGCAATGCAGGAGAACGACATCTCGAGCATCACAGGGGTTAAGTTGAATTAGAAACTGCGATAGGTAGTTAAATGATCAGAATAGCCATCTGCATCGCGCTGATCCTGATTCCGGTGCTGATCACAGGGGCTTGCATCGATAAGGGAGAGACAGAACAGAATACGAGACAGGAGGGTGAGATCATGCTGCCGGAACCGAGAACTGCAGGCGAAATATCGATCGAAGAAGCAATGCTCCACCGCAGGTCTGTCAGACGGTACACGAAGGAGGCGATCACGCTAAACGACCTCTCCCAGTTGCTCTGGGCGGCACAAGGCATCACGTCAGAGGAAGGGTTTCGAACAGCGCCGTCAGCAGGCGCGCTTTATCCGCTGGAGGTGTATGTGGTCGCAGGAAACGTGGACGGACTTTCCGATGGCGTATACCGTTACCGGGCAGAAGGGCACACGCTTCAGAGGATCCGCGATGGCGATCTCAGGAAAAATCTCTCCGAATGTGCGCTTAAGCAGACTCAGATAACGGATGCTGCTGTTGATATCGTGTTTGCTGCCGTTTTTAAGCGAACCACTACCAAATATGGGGAGCGGGGCGTCGGGTATGCCTATATCGAGGCAGGACATGCAGCGCAGAACGTGTATCTGCAGGCAGAGGCATCAGGTCTCGGTGTGTGCGCAGTAGGCGCGTTCTATGAGCAGGAGGTCTCCGAACTGCTCGCGCTTTCCCATGACGAGACTCCTATCTACATACTAACGGTCGGGAATGTGTGACCCCCGATCTCATTTTTCCACCGTATTCGTACCGCTTTTGGCGTATGCTTGGCTCAGATGGTCTCCGATATATCAACAACTTACCAGATCATACGAAGAACACGAGGAACGTTTGCGCCGGCACACCCGCGCTACAAGCCATTACCTTTTTATGTTCTCAAGCGATCTTATGAGTGACACCCAACCACATGCTGGGATAGGGTAGCTGGTCATCCTATGGGACTGTGGATCCCACGACCCGGGTTCAAATCCCGGCCCCGGCCTACGTACACACCTACTTACACGCCCACATACGTACCAAACCGCTTCACCATGACAGAAAACAACATTCCAACGATCGCCACGGTCTGCTCGCACACAAGCCTCCAGATATTCGACGGCGCGCGCAAAGAGGGATTTGAGACGCTCGGCATCTGTCTCGGAAAGCCCCCTAAATTTTATGACGCATTTCCGAGAGCGAAGCCGGACGAATTCTTTCCTGTCGACTCGTATCAGGAGATAGTCGAAAAAACTCCTGAACTAATCGAGAAAAATGTAATCATCATCCCTCATGGGTCCTTTGTCGAGTATCTCGGAGCATCAGACTTTGCGCGCCTTGAGATTCCGAGTTTCGGAAACAAGGCAGTGCTCGAATGGGAGTCTGACCGGGCAAAGGAGCGCGAATGGCTCACAAGCGCAGGCGTTCCGGTGCCAGTCGAGTTTTCGTTGCCTGACGAGATCGACCGCCCGGTGATCGTGAAGTATCATGGCGCAAAAGGCGGACGCGGGTTTTTCATAGCAAAGAACAAAGAGGAATTTGAGGCACAGATCGAAACCGGTCAGGAGTACGTAATTCAGGAATTCGTGCTCGGGTCGAGATACTATCTGCATTTCTTCTACTCTCCGCTAAGAACTGATGGTTACCGTGTCGGGGATGGCACGCTCGAACTACTTGGAATCGACAGGCGGATCGAGTCCAACATCGACGAACTCTACAAGATAGGTGCGTCTTCAGGCATCGATCCGAGTTTTGTGGTCACAGGCAACCTGCCGATGGTTCTGCGTGAGTCGTTGCTGCCCAAGGTATTCGATCTCGGCGCGAGAGTCGTTGAGCGATCGATCGAACTCTTTGGCGGGATGATCGGTCCGTTCTGCCTCGAAACGATCTGCATTGACACGCTCGAGTTCAAGGTCTTCGAGATCTCAGCCCGGATCGTTGCGGGCACGAATCTCTTCATATCCGGCTCGCCATACTCTGACCTGATCGAGCCTGATCTATCCACCGGAAAAAGGATCGCGCAGGAGATCAAGCTTGCGATCGATATGGGGCGGCTCGGGGATGTTGTGTCTTAGTTTCGGTGCTTAGCAGCTTTGTCCTGAACGACTTACGGCAGGGAAGGGTCTTTGAGTAGTAGAATCGTAATTAGTATATGGAAAGGGTCAATACATAGGTTACCAAAAAGGGTCAATACATAGGTCACCCTCATTTGTGGATTTAGGCTCAATACATCGTACACCATTTTAGGTTTTCCAGATATCGTCCCTGCGAGGTTCGACCTCCTCATTCAGCTCATAATCAAATTCTTTTATCAATACGGCGACATCCTGATCCTTTGCTCGATAATAGACTTCCATTTTCTGCTTTCCCGTGTAGATAGTAGCCCAGACGTATTCGCTGATGAACTCCTCACCCACTTTTAACGCCTCATTCAGGACATTGATCCGCCCTCCACTATCGACCTGCCTGATGAAGTGCATCTTCCCATCTGTCAACGGTAATTTATTCAGATTGACTTCTGTAGCATCTTTTAGTATTCTAACGGGCTCGATCTGTTCCGATTTTTCGTTTCTCTTCTTCCATGCACCGAGATCGTTGTGCTGATCAACAAAATGCAGAGATCTGGTGCGTATGTCTTCCATATCTTCGAAAGTCTCTTTATCCCAGAACTTTGATCCAAACCAGTTATTGAAGTTCTCGATGCTTCCGTCTATCCAGGGGCTGCTGGGCGCGATGAAAACGACTTCAATACCAACGTAGAGGCAGAGTCTTACAAAACGACTGAACCCACGCGGGTTTTTAAAGTCTCCAATGAAGTACATCCCGTTATCAACCTGCAAATGCCTGGGAATCGGGTTTTTGCTCCAGTACTTGATGAGAAAGGCGATTACATTATCCATGTGTTTGGAGCCAAATTGCTCAATATGAACCCGAGTGGAGACCACATCGATGAGATGGAGAGAGGAGATGGCGCCATATCCCTTGATGAATCGCGGTCCAACAAAGTCCATCTGGTGCACCTCATCGATTTGTGTGGGATTAAGGAGTGTGTATCGCTTTTTGGATTTGACCCGCTTGTATCGCTCTCGTTTATTTACTTTCAGACCATGTTTCTTCACAATCCGCTTTATCGTTGATGCCGATGGCATCTCATCCTCTGAAAAACCGAGCTCATTCATCCTGTACTGGATCGCATCAGCGCCCACGCCGAGATATTTTGATTCGTGCTCATTGCCTTCTATCAGAGCTTTTCTGATGTTCACGATCACTCTTTCGATCTCTTCATTTGTCTTTCTTCCATGTTTTTTAGGCGCTCTCGATCGAGATCTATACCACTCTTCTCCGCCAGTTTTGAACCGATCTACCCAACCAGTGAGCCATTTCTTTGATCTGTTTGCGTCTCTATAAATATCTGCTGGTTTATCTCCTTTAATGTATCGATTTACGGCATCAATTCTCTCTTGTTCGTTAATATCCATAACGCAATCACGGTAGGGTGCGTTAAACGGAGCGAATATCAAAAGAGTGTACGATGTATTGACCCTTTATTTGGCAAATGAAATGGGGTACGATCTATTGACCCCTTCCAAGTATAACGAGGATTATACAATTTAAGGGGCAGGGGGTTTGTTGCGTTTGACACAGATGATTTCTGAATCAGCCGCAAAACCACCTCCGAGTCCGGGAACCCTTTCCACATACACTTTTACCGCAGTTCCCGAACCACTGCCGCAACCATCACATCAACAGGCGGCTTTCGCCCGGTCCATATCGAAAACGCTTCTGCACCCTAATGCACGAGCATCCGCACGCCATCGATGACGGTTGCGCCCTTTTGCTCCGCTTCCAGAAGCAGTCTTGTGCGACGGGGGTTGTACACGATATCGAACACGGCAAGTCCGGGGCGCAGGAGACCTGCGGGCACTGGTGTGGCATCGACATCGGGATGCATCCCGACCGACGTGGCATTGATCAGGATGTCCGCGTCAGCGATCTTCTCTGGTATCGTACCAAGCCCGATGCTCTCGATCGAGGGGGTTTTCCCGAGTTCGGATAGCCCGATGATCACATCGCGGGCAAGTCTGTCTGCACGTTCCTTTGTCCGGTTCGCAATGACGATCTCTCCGCCGCTGTATCCGAACTGAAACGCAATCGCCCGCGCCGCACCACCAGCACCGATGATCAGGATATTCCTGCCTATAGCGGGGACGCCAGCATCCTCAAGCGCACGCATCGCGCCGATTCCATCTGTGTTATACCCGGTGATACCGTCAGCGAAGTCGATCGTGTTTATAGCGCCGATCCGCGCTGCTATCGGATCAGATTCGACGTATTTCAGCGCCTCTTCTTTGAGCGGGATGGTCAGGTTAAGTCCGCCGAACCCGAGTGCTTTTGCTCCGTATATCGCATCTCTAAGGTCTGATGGGCGCACCCGAAACGCGTGGTATATGCACGGCATCCCAAGCGCGCCGAATGCCGCGTTATGCATAGCAGGGGACATGCTGTGTCCGATCGGATCGCCAAGTACTGCGTAAACCTTCATCATGTTACCAATGGGCGGCTTTCAATCTTAAACTTCCCTGAAAGGGATTGCAATGCAGCATATCCGCTACCCTGGATATATGGCGCTACCGATTCGGTGGGCGGGTGTCCGCGAACATTTGTGCAATCGTATGCATTCACGGCACGGGAATTTGGGAACCCAGAAAACCGGAGAAGGGTTCCGCCGCCCTGCCTGTGCCTGCGTATGCCCGCGTACAGGCACTTACCTTACAACCACTTTTTCAGATCGCTTTATCCGTCTTCTCTTCGTACCAGCAGATGAATAGCGCTGGGCTGGACCGGGTCGCTTGTATGTCACATTGCTGTGCTCCACCAGTCGAACCTTGCCCTTTCTGCCCTTGATCTTCACCCATTGGATACTTCCTGTTTTTCCCATATCTTACACCTCTGGTAATTTCGATATCGACCGTTTTATAGCCTCGGTCGGTTCTTCCGGATCCACGATCCGCCCGTTCAGATAGTCGTCATACGCAACAAGATCGAAGTCTCCGTGCCCGCTTCCGCAG
Source organism: Methanosarcinales archaeon (assembly GCA_030604085.1). Classification (GTDB taxonomy): domain Archaea; phylum Halobacteriota; class Methanosarcinia; order Methanosarcinales; family Methanogasteraceae; genus Methanogaster_A. Next base: position 11,290 of record JAUVWP010000036.1, read on the forward strand.
AAGAAGAGCACTTTCTCTTCGCCAGTCTGCCTGCACCGCAGCGCCTCCTCGACAACACTGTGTACGCAGTGCGCAGTCTCTGGCGCAAGTATGAACCCTTCGGTTCTCGCAAAGAGGAGCGCTGACTTGAACACATCGGTCTGTTTGCATGCAACCGCATCCATATAGCCCTCATGCGTCAGTTTCGATAATAGTGGCGAGTTGCCGTGATACCGGAGCCCTCCTGCATGGATGCCTGCCGGAACAAAGTCGTGTCCGAGCGTGTACATCTTCAGAAGTGGTGTCATCTTCCCGGTATCTCCGAAATCATACGCATACAGGCCTTTCGTGAGCGTCGGGCAGGATGCGGGCTCGCATGACACGATTCTTGGACTGTCCGCCTTTCCTTGCAAGGTATCTCCGATGTACGGGAATACCGCGCCTGCAAAGTTGCTTCCGCCGCCCACACACCCGAACATGACGTCAGGAGTCTCTTCCGCGATCTCGAACTGCTTCTGTATCTCAAGCCCGATCACGGTCTGGTGGAGCATCACATGATTGAGAACGGACCCGAGCGCGTAATTCGTATCCTCGTGCGTTGCAGCATCCTCAACTGCCTCTGATATCGCCATGCCAAGACTGCCTGTGGTATCCGGAGCCTCTGCAAGGAATCGTCTTCCGCACTCAGTCTTATTGCTCGGGCTCGGGAACACCTTCCCGCCCCACGTCTCCATCATTACCCTGCGGTATAGTTTCTGATCGTAACTGATCCTGACCATGTACACAGTGCATTCGAGATCGAAGAGACGTGTGGCGAACGAGAGCGCAGATCCCCACTGCCCGGCTCCTGTTTCTGTTGCAATCCGCTCGATTCCGGCTTTTGCGTTGTAATATGTCTGCGCAACTGCCGTATTTGGCTTATGGCTTCCGGGCGGGCTTACGCCTTCCCATTTGTAGTAGATCCTGGCAGGCGTCTTCAGTGCTTTCTCCAGCCGCATCGCCCGGTACAGCGGTGTCGGTCTCCAGAGCGCATAGATGTCGCGAACCTCGCCTGGGATATCGATCCACCGGTCTGTGCTCATCTCCTGTTTGATAAGCGACATCGGGAAGATCGCAGACAGATCATCCGGAGTGATTGGTTCCTTTGTCTGCGGGTTAAGTGGCGGATCGAGTGGGGTAGGCAGGTCTGCCGCAATGTTGTACCACCGCTTTGGCAGTTCGTTCTCGTCGAGTGTGATCCTTGTAACGTCCATTTATGATAACTCCGATATTGTGTCGGACTGTGACTTTAGTTCTGGCATTCTTAAAAGTTGTGCTGCACACTTCGTCCCGATCGAACTCTTATATCGAATACGATCAAAAATGAACATAATGCTCACATTCATCGCATTTTTCGCAAGCATAGCTCTGATACATGTATTATCAGTCCGCATGCGGATACATCCATTTCTCGCCCTGATCTCGGCTGCTTTTGTCTACGGGATACTGTGTGGGATAGATCATCGCTCAATCATTGTGCACATCACATCCGGTCTCGGAGGCATCTTTTCTGTGCTGTGTATCGTCATATTTTCTGGTGTTACCATTGCCGAGTTCTTGAATAGAACAAAAGGCATTAAAACTATCATAAATGACATTTTGATGATTTTTAAACGTGATTGCTCACTTGTACCTCTTTTTTCAGGGTATCTATTAGCCATTCCTGCAATGTGCTGTATAACGGCGTTTATCGTTCTAAACCCGGTTGTAGAGGGGATTGCTCTGAAAGTAAAATCGTCAGAAAGGAAATTTACATACATGCTTGCCATTGGAACGGTGATATCCTATAATCTGATCTATCCATCGCCTGTTATCATTGTGATCACAGATACGCTCGATATTGATCCATTTGATACCTTAGTGGTGAGTATTCCATTATCCGCACTGCTTTTGATCATTTCTTACTATTACCTGCGCACAAACGTTGAGATACTGCCAGAAAAAATTCATACATCATTCAGATCATCCCTAAAAGCGTGGAGTCCGATTGCAATCCCGATATTACTGATTTTACTTGGTCTTATTGTTGATAACCAGATCATAAATTTTCTCGGCGATGTCAACGTCGCCCTGCTCATAGGCGTATCAGTCTCGCTGATCATCGCAAAGAGATATCTCTCTGCCGATGAGATTGGCGAAACTTTAAAGCGATCATCCGGTAGGGCAGGCAGGATACTCCTTGACCTGTGTGGCGCAGGGGCACTCGGCAACATCATCGCGCACAGCGACTTTCCGATAGACGTGCTCGGGTTGATAGAGCAAAGTTTTATACCGATCATGTTATCTCCGTTTTTGATCGCAATCTTTATCCAGACCGCGCAGGGTTCGCGGGTTGTCACAGCCATCGTCACTGCCAGTCTAGTGAAGGATCTTGCATGTATGGAAACGCTGTTTATGATCTGTGCCGGAACATTCATCTTCTCTTATGTGAGTGATCCGTATTTCTGGCTGGTTAAGCAGGATTCGAGCATGAAAGAAACTTTGAGGTACTATACCGTACCGCTGGCACTGGCAGGTGCTGTGGTTCTGATGTGTGCTATTCTGTTGTTATACTGGCCCCAATGCGCCATCTAAAAAATGCCGCGATAGATAAAAAGAATACCAATGAGAACAGAATAACAGATATGCCCCACAAGTGCACCAACTGCGAACATGTATTTGAGGACGGTTCAGCCGATATCTTAGATGGCTGCCCGAATTGTGGGTGGAACAAGTTTCTGTACATGCCAGCAAAACCTGCGACTGAGACTGATGCAGAAGACACGGACGCTGGGATGCAGTCGGATAAGGTAGAAGAGAAAAAGGATACGGTGCCTGATATGGAGGTTGAATCGATCCGCATCCTGGAGAAGGGGTCTTATGAACTGAATCTCGAATCGCTGCTCGATCGGGAAGAGATCATCATGTCTATGAAGGAGGACGGGAGGTATCTGATACATCTTCCTTCGGTCTTCGATAAAGGCAAGAAGGATCGGTGAACCTTGGGTCACCGGTCTTGCAGAGCCCCTAAGGCAGCCCTGCCGAGAATCGCCTGCAAGTTGTATACCACTAATTTTATACATCCATACGAAACTACAGTTGACGCACCACACACGTTTTAAGATATGAGATCACAGACACATCATAACTTATTGATGGAGGTAATCTATATTGAAAATTCTTGTAAGCGATTCCCTCGCAGAAGAGGGCTTGGAGATACTTAGGGCAGAGCATGACGTGGATGTCAATACCGGTCTTTCTGAGGACGAACTCGTAAGCATCATACCAGAGTACGATGCTCTCGTGATCAGAAGCGGGACAAAGGTAACAGAAAAAATTATAAATGCAGCAGACCGCCTCAAGATCGTTGGCAGGGCTGGAGTCGGCGTCGATAACATCGATATCGTCGCAGCGACGAGGAAAGGCATAATCGTTGCGAATACGCCCGAAGGAAACACGATCTCGGCAGCAGAACACACGATCGCGATGATGCTTGCGCTATCAAGGAATGTGCCACAGGCGAACGCCTCGTTAAAGGCTGGCAAGTGGGAGCGCAAACTGTTCACAGGAAGCGAGGTTCGTGGGAAGGTTCTCGGCACGATCGGGCTTGGAAGGGTCGGAATCGGGGTTGTGAAACGTGCGCAAGGTCTTCTAATGAAGATCATCGCTTATGATCCATTCATACCAAAAGAGCATGCAAAGGAACTCGGGATCAAACTCGTAGACCTCGAGACCGTGCTGCGGAAGTCCGACTACATCACGGTGCATACGCCGCTTACCGACGAGACCAGAGGCATGGTCAGCGATCCCCAGTTCGAGATGATGAAGCCCGGTGTCAGGATCATCAACTGCACACGCGGCGGGGTCATCGATGAGGATGCTCTCGTGCGGGCGGTCAATAAAAACCAGATAGCAGGTGCCGCACTCGATGTCTTCGTAAACGAGCCGCCGACAGGAAGCCAGCTTCTTGATCTGGATCGTGTGATCGTAACGCCGCATCTCGGGGCGTCTACAGCGGAGGCGCAGATTGCGGTTGCGGTCGATGTCGCAGATCAGGTGCTTTCTGCTCTCAGGGGCGAGTCTGTAACGAGCGCGATCAACCTGCCGCATATCCAATCCGACGCCGTGAGTGTGGTTGCGCCGTATATCAGCGTTGCAGAGACGATCGGGGGTATGTGCGCCCAATTGATGCGCAGTTTCGATGAAATCGAGATCGAATACACTGGTGCGATCTTTGACACTGATTTAAGGATGGTTACACTTGCAGCACTCAAAGGCGTACTTTCGCAGTCGATGGGACCGAGCGTTAACTATGTGAACGCGCCGGAACTTGCAAAGGAGCGGAAGATAAAGATCAAGGAGAGCAAATCGACCGAGACTGCGGAACAGCAGTCGATAACGATCGCGCTCACCAGAGGGGGCGAGTCGAGATCGGTCACAGGTGCGCTCATCAGCGATACCCTGCGGATATTCGATATCGATGGATGCCGTCTAGATATCGTACCATCGAGCTACATGATCATCTCACGGCACGAGAACCGCCCGAATATCATCGGCCCCTGCTGCATGATACTTGGCAGGGAGAAGATCAACATATCAGGGATGCAGGTCAGCGAAACCGGAACAGATGACAGGGCGATCATGGTCCTGAATGTCGACTCAGCCGTTCCTGATGCGCTGCTCGACGAGATCCGGGGTGTTGACGGGGTCTCTGATGCTGAACTGATCAAAGTGTGACCGAGTAAAGCATGAGCATGGATATGAGAAAGCGCATCTACTACCATTTCCCGCAGGGTGATGTTCATTTCGAGCAGAAATACCGGTACTACGAGGACCTCCCGTATCTGGTCCGGACGATGGCGGGGCTTGATGAAAGACGCGAGATGTTCACCACGGAATCGCCTGACCGAAAGGGACAAACCATCAAGTCAAAACGCGAGATTGCGGTACACATCGTCGAGAACAATCTCGATTTTGCGCATTTGAGTCCTGACAGCATGGACGCGGTTCTGGTCGGGATCGAAAGTGACGGCACGCTTGATTTTAAGATATCGCTAAAATATAGCCGCCTTGATGAAAAATATAAAATGATCGCATTTGCAGGCGATGAGTATCTGGTGCGGATGCATCTGGACGGTGATCTGCTCACGCTTACGGTTCATCTCGATTCCGGCCCCGGCAGGACCGAGTGTAGGGAGGTAGCAGGCACAATCGTCGATGCGCTCAGGCAAGGGACTGTATGACTCTGGAACAGGTCGTTGCCCATGTGTTTCGGAAGAAGGGCAAGGTGACCTCGATCAGTGAGTTCGTATTTGCGCTCTCCCTCGATCTGAAATGGTTCTCGTCTGATCAGGCAGAGTCGGTACTTGCGAATGCAGAGCAACGAGAGCTTGTGCGGATCACAGGTGAGGTGGTTAAACCGTTATTCGATATTCACTCGGTGGAGATTCCGATCGATTTCAGACCTGATCAGAGCATAATGGATCGTGAAGAGCGATCTATCGATGCCACTGCCGGCAAGGGCGAGGCATTACTCGAAGAGACCGAAGAAGCATCCGAAGAGAGAACCGTAATCGACCAAGTGGTCGAGCAGCTATCCGGCGTGAAAAGCAAGCAGGAAGTCATACGCCTGATCAATGATGCGCAGGAACGTCTCGGGATCGTCGAAATGGATGCGGTTGCGCTACTCGTTGCAAGGACGTGCGGCATCGATGTTTCCGGGATGATCGATGAGGTGTATGACCGTCTGGTGCGTTAACGCAAACGCCCTGCCCTACTGACAATGGCATCGGTGGATCACTCTTTAGCGATCCATTAACGTGTCAGTTCGACGACCTTCAATGACAATCCCTTCACGCACTCGTCAGGAGCGTCCCCGATCACGTCAGAGATCGTACATTTGTCACCTAATTCCAGTCCGATCGGATGGCAGAGGTCATGCATCGTACACTCGCTTCTCTTACACGTTGGTGGCTCAAAAACGATCTTGGATCCTTTGAATGCTTTTTTTGATTCGATTGCGGATATGATCGGTGATTCCACAATCTCCACCGCCTGCACACCCTCGTCGTGTACATCGCAGGAATGTGTGGTAGTGGTTCTGATATTTACGATACGATATTTTCTCCCGGGGCTCAGATTCATGCAACTGTTCTTGAATCTACAATCCTCGCATTCCGGGGCAGGACCTTTGAATATGAACTCCGTTCCGACCTTTGCAAGCCGTACTCCAATGAGCGTGATGGTTGTATTAAGTTCCATTATTTCACCTTTACAAATTGATATGTTTTGATACGGTCGCCAAGTATTAAAATCTTGACCCAACACCTTTACATCCGCCACCAACAAAAGGGTAACCATGAACTATCAACTCCAGTGCATCGAGTGTCATGCTCTATACGATCCGGATGAGATCATATACACCTGCCCATCCTGTGGCGGACTTTTAGAGGTGATCTATGACCTATCGGAGATCAATTTTCGCAAAACCGATGAATGCAGATCGGTCTGGAAGTATAAAGCACTCCTTCCTGTAAATATCAAGCCGGTGACGATTCAAGAGGGCGGCACACCCTTATACCGCATAGAGCGGCTCGGGGAGGGCATGGAGGTATCCGAGATCTTTGTTAAGCACGAGGGACTGAACCCGACAGGGTCGTTTAAGGATCGAGGCATGACGGTTGGTGTGACAAAGGCGATCGAACTTGGCATGAAGACGGTTGCATGTGCATCCACAGGGAACACATCTGCCTCGTTTGCGACTTATGCAGCAAAAGCAGGGATTCCTGCGGTGGTGCTGCTTCCCGGCGGGAAGGTTGCGCTCGGCAAGGTTGCGCAGGCACTGATTCATGGCGCAAAGGTCTTAAACATCCACGGAAACTTCGACGAGGCGCTCCGGCTCGTGCGCGAGGTCTGCGACGAGTACGGGTTCTATCTCTTAAACTCGATCAATCCGTTTCGGCTGGAGGGACAGAAGACGATCGCTTTTGAGATCGTGGACGAACTCGGGTGGGAGGTGCCTGACCGGGTCATACTACCTGTCGGAAACGCTGGTAACATCTCTGCGATCTATAAAGGTTTTAAGGAACTGAAAGAACTCGGCATCATTGATGCGATCCCGAAGATGACCGGTATTCAGGCAGAGGGTTCGCGTCCGGTTGTGGACGCTATAAACCGCGAACTTGCAGAGATCGTGCCCGAGGCGAACCCTGAGACGATTGCAACTGCGATACGGATCGGAGATCCTGTAAACGCTGCAA
>JAUVWP010000094.1 GCA_030604085.1 Methanosarcinales archaeon
ACTCCGGCTCGTGCGCGAGGTCTGCGACGAGTACGGATTCTATCTCTTAAACTCGATCAATCCGTTTCGGCTGGAGGGACAGAAGACGATCGCTTTTGAGATCGTGGACGAACTCGGGTGGGAGGTGCCTGACCGGGTCATACTACCTGTCGGAAACGCTGGAAACATCTCTGCGATCTATAAAGGTTTTAAGGAACTGAAAGAACTCGGCATCACTGATGCGATCCCGAAGATGACCGGTATTCAGGCAGAGGGTTCGCGTCCGGTTGTGGACGCTATAGACCGCGAACTTGCAGAGATCGTGCCCGAGGCGAACCCTGAGACGATTGCAACTGCGATACGGATCGGAGATCCTGTAAACGCTGCAAAGGCACTCCGTGCGATCAGGGAATCGGGTGGACTTGCGATCTCGGTCTCTGATGAGGAGATCGTTTCTGCGCAGCGTGACCTGGCATCGATGGAGGAGATCGGCGTTGAGCCTGCAAGTGCGGCGTCGATTGCCGGACTGCGGAAACTGGTTGCGGAGGGGCTGATCGACGCTGATGAGCGGATCGTCTGTATTACGACCGGCAACATACTTAAGGATCCGACCGAGGTTGTGGATGTCTGCGCAAAGCCACTCGAAGTGGATGCTGATATCGATGCTGTGCGAAGAGCAGTGTTTGGGTGACCAAGCCCACGGAGTAAGGCGGTTACGAAGGTACATGCACACATGTACACCCTGACGGGATACTTTGCACTCGAACTGTACCAACCGGATTCCACTGAATTTAGCCATAAGTTATGAGCATGTGCGATAAGTTGACAACCTCGCCAAGCTGGAGAGTTTTTATATAAGTTAAGATAGATAGGATTGAAAGTTATTCAAGGAGCGACCGTGGTACGATGAAAATGGCAAAGCCATCTGTAATATTGATTCTGCTGATCCTCTTGTCCGCCTTACCTGCGGTTGCAGCCGTCGATTATCCGCAGCTCACCGGGTTTGTCACTGATGATGCGGATATGATCGATCCGGCCTATGAAACAAAGATAACCGAGCTTGCAAAGAATATCGAAGGAGCGACGACAGTTGAGATCGCTGTCGTTACTGTGGAATCTCTTGAAGGCGAATCCAAAGAGACGTATGCGGTAAAACTCTTTGAACAGGCTGACATAGGCAAAAAGGATAAGGATAACGGTCTTTTGATTCTTGTAGCAAAACAGGAACGAAAATACCGGTTTGAAGTTGGTTACGGGCTTGAAGGGGTGATAACCGACAGCATGAAGGTGAACATCGGCAATAGGATCATCACACCCAATTTCAAAAGTGGCGAATACGGAAAAGGCATCTACGAATCGATGCTCGTAATCGAAGGGCTCCTCGAAGGCGATGAAGAGGTCATCTCCGAGTACAGCATGAACGATCAGGGCAGTACCGGCACCTCCAGTGGGTGGATCGGGACACTGATCTTTTTCATATTCATCATAGCTTTCAGCATTCTGATGTCTGTAGGACGGAGAGGTGGAGGGCGCGGATACATGTACTACGGAGGAGTCGGTGGATTCGGAGGCGGCATGTCTGGCGGCGGTGGATTTGGTGGCGGTTTCGGTGGATTCGGAGGTGGCATGTCCGGAGGTGGCGGTTTCGGCGGAGGCTGGTGATGTGTAGACTGCCGATCGGTGTTTGATGATAATATGGTGATAATATGACAACAGAGACAGATGCGGAAAAAATAAAGACGATTCTAGGAGACAATCTGGTTACACTTGCAGAATACCAGACTGGTGATGAGATGACGCTCCTTGCGGTCTGCAATAGTATTGACTTTGATACGCTGCATAAACTCAAAGGGACCAAGGAAATACCGCTTCTATTGACGAAGGAGGAACTCCTTGACGGTGCCGATGTATTTCCCATCGAATTTTTGAACATCAAGCAGCACCACACGATGCTCGATGGCGAAGACCTCTTAAAAGACCTTACGGTATCAAAAAATCACCTGCGACACCAGCTTGAGTTTGAGTTCCGATCAAAGCTACTTCATTTCCGCGGGGAATATCTAAGGTTCAAGGGCAAGGATCTTAAGAGGCTTATCCTTGCGGCGATCCCGGTCCTTGCGCCGATCATTGGCGCGCTCCTGTATCTGAAGGACTTACCTGCCAGCAGACCCGATGACATGTGGGGAGCAGTCTCAGACGCTTATGATGTCGATACGAATGTCTTAAGAGATATCTATGATATACGGCGCGGAAATGCCAAATTTAAGAAAGAGAAGGAGCAATACATCAGGGATATAATCAAGGTACTATCTGACCTCGGAGAGATTGTTGATGAATTTAAGGTGATTGAATGAGTTCTAAGAATACAGCACTTATCGTTGTCGCCGTAATCGCGGTAGTTGCACTGCTTACCGGCGGCTGGTTCCTATCGATGTACAACGGTTTCGTAAGTTCTGAGGAGAAGGTTGACGGTGCATGGGCTCAGGTGGAGAGCCAGTATCAGCGAAGAGCCGATCTGATCCCGAACCTGGTTTCGACTGTGAAGGGTTACGCATCGCATGAAGAGGAACTTCTTACAGAGATTACGAAGGCAAGGAGCCAGTGGAGCGCGGCGTCCACGACTGATGAGAAGATGGCGGCTGCCGGCACGATGGATTCCGCGATCTCAAGACTTCTTCTTGTCGTTGAGAATTACCCGGACCTGAAGGCGAGCGAGAACTTCCTTGCCTTGCAGGCGCAACTGGAGGGGACGGAAAACCGCATCGCAGTAGAACGGATGCGCTACAATGAAGAGGTCAGGGCGTACAATACCCGGATAAAGAGGATGCCAGCTGCAATCGTTGCCAACATGTTCGGGTTTGATGAAAGATCATACTTCGAGGCAGAGAAAGGAGCGGAAACCGCACCAAAAGTGGAATTTTAGAAAGGGCTTTTAGGGAGGATAGCTCGTGACTTCCTCCCCGCTCCAAGTAGCGGGGTCTTCTGCTGCAGATCTATAAATTTCCAATCATCTCGTCGAGATGATCTTCACCACGTCCCCGTCCTCGAGTTCCCGCCCCATACGCATCCTCTGCTGCGCATCGACCGCATGTAAGAATCCGTCCCCGATATCGGTGTGAATCTGGTACGCAAGATCGTGTGCAGTGCTGCCCCTTCGCATCAGGAACGCATCCGGAAGGACGTTTCCTTTCTTGTCAGTGAACCGTGCCTCATCCTCGACAGGATAGACCACAATCTGATCGAGGAGATCGAAGACTGCCGTATTGATACACTGCTGGATACCTGTACCGCCCAGACTCGTAACCATATCCCGAATCTTATCAAGAGCCCGGATCTGCGCATCAGATAGATCATTTGAGATGATCTCGAAGTCCGAATCTCCAGGAACGTACGAGATTGCGCCGCCCTTGTCAGCCATACGGAGCGCAAGTTCTGCTTCGGCAGATGTCGGGATCACGGTGTAATCGAGATCGCAGAGTCTCTTGATATTCTCTTCCGGCGCGATATCTGCCTTGTTCGCTGCGATGATCATCGGCTTGCTCTCTATCCGGAGCAGGTCTGCAAAATTCCGCAGATCCGAATCGTCCCAGAGATGCGGGGGGTTTGCGCATATCTCGCCAAAACGGGAAAGCGCGGCTTTTGCCTGATGGATGGAGACGCCCGCGCCTGCGAGTTGTTCTGCGACCACGACTGCCGGATTTAAGTTCTCTGCCTGTATCCTCTTTGAAAGCCGGTTCCAGTTCCGCTTCAGTATCGAGCATATCCACATAGTCAATTCATACTCAAGAAACCCGATATCGTCAAGCGGATCATGCTCGCCGATGTCCACAGGGTTGCCCTCGATATCGGTTCCGCCTGATGCATCAACGACATGGATGATCGCCTGCGCCTGGCGCAAGTTGTCAAGAAACGCATTGCCAAGCCCCCTTCCTTTGTGCGCATCAGGCACGAGACCTGCGACATCGATCGCCTCGATCGGCACGAAACGGACGCCGTTCTTGCAGTTTGCGCAGACGACATCGAGATCGGTGCACGGGCAGCCCGTACGCACATAAGCGATGCCGTGGTTGGCATCGATCGTTGTGAACGGATAATTTGCAATCTCGATATCCGCGAGTGTCGCAGATTTGAAGAAAGTCGACTTTCCGGAGTTTGGTTTTCCAGCGAGACCGATAGACATCGACATGATGGTATCTGTTATCAGGTGTCGGTATATAACTTGCGGCGTGGCGAGGTTGCCAAGTTGTTACGGTCACGGCAATTTAATTTGCTCCGAAATTAAATTGTTGAGACCGGAGTCTGGCAACTTCGGTCATCACCGAGATCGGGGCTGATGTGCCATGTCGCCCCCCACCCTTCGGAAAAGATTAATACCAGCACCCACAAACCAGTACTTCTGTATGACGAGATAGCCAAGCCCGGTATGGCGCTGGATTGCTAAATTATATTGTGCAACAATCCAGTGGTGCCTCGCACCTCGGGGGTTCAAATCCCCCTCTCGTCGTTTTTGCTGTGCCTCATTCGATCATGAATTCATCGCCGTTTGCCGGCGCAGTCGCATCGACCTTGTACTCGCCTGCCCATGCTGCAAACTCTTCTGTGCGGTCGCCATGCACCGTAAACAAAAACTCGCCGCCGTGATCGCAGAATTTTTGCACCGATCTCTTCAACTCTTTGTCGCCGCTGTGGGCAGAGAAATCGTACTGCTCCACAGCCATGCGGAGGTGCAGTACCCGATTTCTGCTGGTCAGGCGTTTGTGCGTAAGTGCGTGGTAGCCATTGGTGCCCTCGACCTGATATCCGGTGAGGAGGATCTTGCTCTCAGGGTCGTCATGTATCTTGCTGAGATAGAAGAGCGCGGGTCCGCCATTTAACATACCTGCGGTAGTGACGATGATCGAGTTCTTGAGTATCCGTGCCCGCGTCTCCGGTTTCACCACGGTCGCGTTGTCAAACGCCGCTTGAAGCGCATTCGAATCGCGCAGATATTCGGGATACTGGATGAATCTTCGTAAGACATCGACGCCCATCCCATCAACATAAGGGTGCAGCCCGTGTTTGTGGAGGATCATCAGAACCTCCTGCGTCCGCCCAATCGCGAAACACGGGACGATCGCATTGCCGCCACGATTTAAGGTATCGCGGATCGAGTCCACAAACTCCTGTTCCAGTTCCTTTCTCGGTGTGTGGTCTTTGCCAAAGTACGTGCTCTCGATGATCATGACATCAGCTTTCGGCTGCGGGCAGGCTCGGTTCAAAAGACGCGTATCTATGTGATTCACATCGCCGGTGTAGAGTATCCGTATCCCGTTTTCGGATTCGAGAAGGATTGATGCCGATCCCGGGATGTGCCCTGCATCATATAGTTGCGCGGTATATCCGCCGCACTCGAAGCGATCCCTGTAATCAACGATGCGGGCAGACCGCACGAACTCCTGGATGTCCTGCGAATCGAAAAACGGCATCTGCCCGGAACGCCTCGCAATCGAGAGTGTGTCCTTTGCAAGAAACGCGGTGAGATGCTTGGTGATCGGCGTGCTATAGACCTGCGGGTGGACGTCCATGATATTCGGCACCACGCCGCAGTGGTCGAGATGCCCGTGCGAGATAATGATCGTTCGCGGGTGGATCCCGTTTATGGGATACGATGGTGGATGGTCAGACGACTCGCCCGGTTTCATCCCGTAATCGAGCAGGATGTCGTCGTCGATCAGGACTGCTGACCTACCAACCTCCCCGCAACCGCCAAGAAACCGCAGCGAGCAATTCATGAAGGATAGTTATATGCTCGATATGTGATAAACTTGCGGTGAAGTATAAGGTTCAAGTCTCGCTGACATACTTTTGCAGGATTTCTTGAGGTACTTAAATTGGCTCGGTAATTCGCGAGTGCATGCGCTTTTTCACTTCCTAAGGACCTGTTATGGCAAGGAATATTAAACCACAGAGAGCACAGAGAATCACAGAGAGTTGTTATTTTTATCTTTCGCCCCCTCTGTGTCACTCTGTGTCCTCTGTGGTTTTCCGAAACTTTATTTTGAAAATATCAAAAAGTCTCAGGGGTTTTGGTCACCGCAATTAAATTTCACGATGTCAGTGATAAGAAGTCTGTGCGGTCGCTTGGGAATTCGATTCAATCCGATCCCAGCTCTCCGAGAACCTTGCCTAACTTATCAAAGTTCTCCCCGAATGCAGTCCAGTTCGTGCCCATGGAATCGAGAATCGCATCGTAATACATCTGCGCTTCTGTTATCAGCACCTCAGTTGACTTCTCCCCTTCGTATACACCCGCTTCCAGCGTTTCCGGTCTGGTTTCACCGAATAGTGCAACGAGTGCGCCCTCAAGGTCTTCCTCCATCACCACCCTCTCGCCATCTGAGACCAGCACTCGTTTGAGTTCCGGTAGCTGCCCGGTCTCTGCCTGTATGTAGAGCGGTTCTATGTACAGGATCGAATCCTCAATCGGTATCACCAGCAGGTTCCCTCGCGTCACCCTGGATCCCTGTTGTGACCAGAGTGTTAATTGTTGTGAGATCACGGCATCCTGATCGAACTTCGCCTCGATCTGCAGGGGACCGTATACCAGTTTCTCTTTTGGGAATTTGTAGAGCAGTAGCTCTCCGTAATGATCCCCATCCGAACGGGCGGCGAGCCATGCAACCATGTTGTCCTTCCTTATTGGTGTTACTGACCTCATCAGGACGAATTCTTCCTTCGCCTCTCCCGGAAGCTTTATTATGATGTAATAGGGATCAACCGGAACTTGCTGACCTGTCCCGTACACCTCGTTCGGGATCTGCCACGCATCCTCCTTGTTGTAGAAGACCTTCACGTTGTCCATGTGATATGTGTTGTAGATTGCGGACTGGACATTGAAGAGGTCTTCTGGGTATCTGACATGTTTCTTAAGCCCGTCAGGCATCAGGTCAAAGGACTTGAAGTGCCCCGGGAAAATTTTTGCATACGTTGCGATTATCGGGTCGGTGGTATCGGCGATATAGTACGTCACGTCCCCGTTGTACGCATCAACCACGATCTTTACGGAGTTTCGCACGTAATTGATGGAGTCGTATTTCTCTGAGTATGGGAAGTTGCCTGTTACGGTGTATGCATCCAGTATCCAGAAGAGTCTGCCTTCACTGATGACGAGATACGGGTCTTCGTCAAGTGTGAGGAATGGGGTGATCTTTGAGATCCGCGCCTCGACATTCCTCTCAAACATGATCCTGGTCTCAGGAGTGATCTCTCCGGATAGCAGGATCTTGATGTCAGCAAAGCGCATCGCCATCAGCAGTTCCTTTGTGGATGAGTCCAGCTTCACCCCTCCGCGCCCATCG
>JAUVWP010000115.1 GCA_030604085.1 Methanosarcinales archaeon
GCAAGCCCGCCAGACGTTGGAACCGCGCCTGCTGATGTAACGCCACGAATCAGATCGGCAGCGAGTTTGACGCATTCGGAGAGCTCGATTCCTGTAAGTTTCGGATCGAAGACGCCATGAACCGCGGGGTACGAGCCTTGATGCGGGAGACTGCTCCAGTCAAGGTCTGGCTGGGATGCCCGAGCTGACCGCACAGCAAGCAGGGACGCCTCTTCGATGCTATCTTCGCGATTTGTGCTCGAGAACCCGACGGCACCTGAGACGATGGCACGGATGCCGATCCCTCGTGCAAACGATTCTCTGGCATACTCGATATGCTCAAGTTTGGTGTTGATGTTGACCGACCGGTCTGTTACGCAGTACGCCTCGACTTCATCGGCACCATTGCTGCGTGCATACTCAATCGCCCGTGATGCGAGCGGGATCATCAAGGGTCACCCAAAACAACCGATCCGCTCATCGAATTCATCTAAGAGGTATTTCTCTGCACGCCGCACGGTCTCGAGGTCGCCTCTGAGCACGATCAGTGTCATATCGAAGAGCTCGCCATCCTCGACCGATCCGCTGGAGGATTTGGTATGCGGTTCGAGATCAAACTCTGATATCAGTTCATGTATCAGGGTCATCGGAACACCTGGCGGGATTACGAGGTCGTACAAGCCCTCGGGTTCCTCTACGATTTCTTCATCCTCTCCCAGTAAATCTTCAATTCCCAGTACTTTTTCGCTCAAATCAAATCACCATCATGTTATGCGTTTTCCTGCATCCGGCCCATACATCGCGTCGTATACCTCTTCGACGTGCATGACAACCGCAGCTTTCACTGGCAGTGCTTTGCTCTTGGCATGAACCCATACTTTCACATCCTCGTACACCGGACCTTTCGTCACGATCTCGACCCTGCCCTTGACCTGGAACGACTTCTTTACCTCGCTGTCATAGCCAACGATCGAGACCTGCGGATTCGCTTCCAGGTTTGCTGCAGTCTTGTCAAAGAAGTTGTCTGCGATCTGGATCGTCTCGTCATCCACGATCCTTAGGAATCCGACGAAGATCACGTTCGGCTTGCCGTCCGGATCCGCGGTGGCAACCGGAACCGGGCTTTGCTTGTTTATAACTTCCTGTACCTCTAGTGGCATTTTGACCATATCAATCACCATCTTCGACTATAACCGCCGTGGTATAAAGGTTTGTGTCGGGGGTTGTCGGGTTACGTGGTCTTCGGGCAGGGGCGATGCCACCATGCCCGAAACCAATAACCTCGCGGCAGGAAGATGTGGACATGATGCAACTGGAAAGCCCAATTATACCTGCAAAGATCGATTCCGGGATGAGCGTTGAGGATCTTGTCCACGCGCTCGGAGGATGCGGATTTGGCGCGGGAAGACTCGCGCAGGCGTGTGACATATACGAAGAGATGCTCAAAGACGGCGCAACAACGAAGTTCTTCGGACTCGCCGGCGCGATGGTGTCTGCCGGGATGCGGAATATCGTATCGGGTCTGATTCGTGACGGGCACATCGATGTCCTTGTCTCGACAGGCGCAAACCTCGTGCATGACATCATCGAATCGCTCGGACTCTCGCATTACAAGGGCAGCGAGGTCGCTGACGACGATGCGCTCTATCGCGAGCAGATCGACCGGATATATGACGTGTACGTGCCAGAACTTCACTTTACCAGCTTGGAAGAGCATCTGCTCCGCGTCTTTCAGGATATGGATGACCAGATCTCGATTCGGGAGATGCTTTCAGAGATAGGCAAGTCATTGGATGACCCGGATTCGATTCTGAGAGCGGCTTACGAGTGCGACGTTCCTATATTCTGCCCTGCCATCCAGGACTCGATGATCGGGCTACATGCGTGGCTATACCGGCAGGCAAACCAGTTAAACGTCGATGTCTTTGCAGATGTTCATGAGTTCCTCGATATCTGCTTCGATTCCGAGCGGTCAGGCGCGATCTTCATCGGAGGTGGCGTTCCGAAGAATTTTATCCTGCAGGGAACGCTCATGACGTCGAAGGGATTTGACTATGCGATCCAGTTGACGACCGACCGCCCCGAACCGGGTGGGCTTTCCGGCGCAACGCTTTCTGAGGCGAAATCGTGGGGAAAGGTCAATGAGGACGCAAAGGCGGTCACTGTATATGCGGATGCGACCATAGCGCTGCCAATTCTCGTTGCTGCGGTGCGTAGCAGACTTCTGTGACGCAATCGTAGAACATGCTCGGGTAACTGGTAGGAACCACAAGATTACACAGTCTGCGAAGCAGCGGCGCAGCCATCTCTACAAGATTTCTGTGTTAATCTTGTGTAATCTCGTGGTTTTATATGCGGATATCCACACGATATTGAGCATGTACCAATTGTACCCGGAACGCATCAAAAAACAGGGAATTTAACCGCGGAGGGCGCAGAGGAACGCGGAGAAGGATAAAACTCTGCGATCTCAGCGGTGATAAAACACTTGGGTTTTTAGACAGTGTCCAACAATCGCTATTAAATACCGCCGCGCCAAATTCACATCATCATGCTCTTGCCAGACGCTGTCACATTCTCCAGAAACGTCTTCCTGCCGATCACAAACGTATGCAGGAACCAGTGCAGGTACTGCGGATTCAGGCGCGATCCAACGCACCCCGAAGCGAACCTGATGGCTGCGGAGGAGGTGGCGAAGATACTCGATGCAGGCAAGCGGGCAGGATGCACCGAAGCCCTCTTCACGTTTGGGGAAATGCCAGAGGAGCACTCCGAATTCAGGGAATGGATCGAGGATATCGGCTACTCAAGCGTAATCGATTACCTGATCGATCTCTGCGAGATCGCGATCGATTACGGACTGCTTCCGCACAGCAATCCGGGTGTGATGGATTCCCGTGATATTAGACGGCTAAAGCCGCTCAATGCAAGCATGGGGCTGATGCTCGAGACGACCGCAGCCATCCCTGCACATGAAGGGTCTGCCGGCAAGATTCCTTCCGAGCGGATCAGGACAATCGAGAACGCGGGAAAGTTAAGGGTGCCGTTTACGACAGGACTTCTGATAGGGATTGGTGAGAGCAAGGAAGACCGCGTGCAGTCGCTTTCAACGATTGCGGATCTACACACCCGGTATCGGCACATCCAAGAGGTGATCATCCAGCCGTTCGCGCCAAAACCGGGAACAGGTATGGCAGATTCTCCTGAGCCATCGCATCAGGAGATGATGGAGACGGTATCGCTGGCACGAGAGATTCTGCCCGATGACGTTGCAATACAGGTGCCGCCGAACCTCACCGGATTTTACGACCTGATCAGGTGCGGAGCATCTGATCTCGGCGGGATCTCGCCTTACACCATCGACTGGATCAATCCGGAGGCGAAGTGGCCCCAGATATCCGAACTGGCAGGGAAACTCGGGGGGATCCGCCTCAGGGAGCGCCTCCCGATCTATCCGCAGTACATAAACGAGCGCTGGTACGAGCGCGGTTCGAGACTCGCAGACCTGATTGAGCATTATGCAGACAAGGAGGAGTACAGGGATGAAACATGACGCGGACGTTCTCGTGATCGGGGCAAGCCCGGCAGGCATAAGCGCAGCACTTGCTGCTTCTGCGCAGGATATCGATGTGACCTTAATTGAGCAAAAAAGCGGTATCGGCGATCCGCCGCATCCGGCAAACACGTTTTTCCAGGGGATGTTTGACAAAACAAGCGAGATCGTCCACTCAGAGTATGTGATCCGGGAGATGACCGGCGCTGAGATCGTATCGCCCGCAGGCAGCAGGATCGTTGTCGATGCGCCCGGATACATCATAGACCGGAGAAAATTCGATGAATATCATGTCAGGGAGTTGATAGAGCAGAACGTGGATATCCACACAGGTGTTACCGCTCATAACATCATCAAAAAAGATAAAAAGATCCAGACCAGCACCTCTGACCGGACATTCACGTCAGATATCGTGATAATCGCAGACGGTATCTCTTCCCAGTTGTCTGCGCTTGCCGGGCTGCATCCGACAAAGTATCCGCACGATATCGCATGGGCGATCGAAGCAGAGGTGGAAGCGGACGGAATCGGCGAACCTGACTTTTTCGAGTACCATGTCGGGAGCATCGCTCCGGGATGGAAGGCGACATACTCGCCAGGCGGCGGCGATCGTGCGAATCTCGGGGTGTTTGTGCGGAGGCACGGACAGGACGTCTCGAGATTCTTTGACCTGTGGCTGGAGCGATTCAAGAAACAAAAGAACATATCCGATCTGAGGATCATCAGGAAGTATACGGGCGGCGATCCGATCGCAACCATCCCGAATAAGATCGTATCGGCCGGAATCATGGTCACAGGCGGCGCAGCAGGGCAGTCAGGCATCGGTTACGGGATGCGTGCAGGCGAGATCTGCGGATCGGTGGCAGCAAACGCGATAGCAGCATCGAAGACGTCTGCGAAGGTGTTATCAGAATATCCGCGCCTCTGGGGGAAGGAATTTGGAAGCGAGTACCGGCTCGGGCGGTCTGCCCTCGAAACCCTGCGGAAGATGGATGATACAGAGATCGACCGGCTGGTTGGCTTGTTTGCTGGCGAGGATGTGAACCAGATCACCGGAACCGGCTCACCGACCTCAAAGGCGTTTCGTGTCATGCGGTTTATGCTGCGAAGAAAGCCGGTCTCCGCGCTTTCGTGCCTGCCGTCCCTTATCAGGGCTGGAATCTGACTCTTCTGGCAGTAACCCACACGAAAACACAGCAGAACACAACAGTTAATTTAACGTGCGTGCATATCGTATAATCTTGAAGAGAGGTAGCAGGTCACATGCCCACGAAGAAGGACTATTATGAGATCATCGGGGTCCCGAAGGACGCTGATGAGAAGGAGATCAAGAAAGCATACCGAAAACTGGCGATGCAGCACCATCCTGACAGAAATAAAGCGCCGGAAGCAGAAGATAAGTTTAAAGAGATCTCAGAGGCGTACGGTGTGTTGTCTGACCCTGAAAAGCGGAAACAGTACGACCGGTTCGGGCATGCCGGCATCGATGCACGGTACTCACAGGATGATATCTTCGGGAGCATCAACTTCGAAGACATCTTCAGAGGTTTTGGTGGCGGTGGTGCAGGCGGGGGCGGAAGCATCTTCGAGACTTTCTTTGGTGGGGGCGGTGTGCGGCGGGATCCGGAGCGTGGTTCGGATCTGAGGTATGACCTGCGCATATCGCTTGAGGATGCTGCAACAGGCATTGAGAAGAAGGGGGACGTGATGCGCACGGAAACATGCGGCGTCTGCAAAGGAACTGGCGCAAAACCCGGCACAACGTCGAAGACATGCACGTACTGCCACGGCACAGGGCAGATCAGTCAAGCGAGGCGTACGCCATTTGGGCAGTTCATCACAGCCTCCCCATGCCCGCAC
>JAUVWP010000163.1 GCA_030604085.1 Methanosarcinales archaeon
AATAACTCTGATAAATCCTGACTTATTGGATATTCTTTCGTATCTGGTTCTGGAAATAACTTAGATATAGGTTTTAATTTGGATTTTTTCTTTTTCTTATCCATTAAATCATTCCTCTTCTATAATTTGAATATTATATCTTTCTATTTTTAGCGAGTTACATCAGAACTCATCCCACCTACAATCCGGGTAGCCGATTGCCAACTTGTTCCGGCGCCATCTCAAACCCCAGCTATCTCCCGCATAAATCTCCTCTTGATCTCCACTGGCTCCATATCGATGATCGGCACATCAGCGTTTCCGGAATCGACCGTTACCACAAGCACGCCCGAGCCATGCACGCCAGATCGCACCTCCGGAATTGTGCTTGCTCTCCGCACATCGCACACACCCGCGCCGGTTGCGATCGCTGCCAGATCAGCCGCACGCGATGTGGCGGTCAACTGGCATCCGGTCGAGCCATAGCACTGGTTATCGAGAACCACGAGCAGATAGTTCTCGGGCGCATGGTTTGCGATGGTCGCAAGCGATCCAAGGTTCATCAGGAGCGAGCCGTCGCCATCGAGGACCACGACCTTGCGCGGCTGTGACATCGCCAGCCCGAGCCCGATCGACGATGCAAGCCCCATCGAACCGAGCATGTAAAAATGCGTCACCTTATCCTTTAGCGCATACAGTTCCCTGCTCGGGTAACCGAGATTGCAGATCACAAGCTCATCTACCAGTTCTAAAGCGATTGCCTCGATTGCAGATATGCGCTTCATCTGATGATATCAATGGTTTCAGGGTATAAAGTTTATACGTCCGGGCAGCCATCTCACCATCATGACATGCGTCATCGGAATCGATCCGGGCACAAAGAGTTTCGACTTCTTTGGACTGGACGATGAGAAGGTCACCCTCGATCTATCGATGCCAACGAAGGAGATCGCATCCGACCCGGAATCGGTCATCGACCTGCTGAAAACGGCTGAGCCCGAACTCATCATCGGACCCTCGGGGTACGGCATTCCTATCAAAAAAATCTCTGATATAACGCGGCGCGACATTTTCCTGATGTCGCTTCGCCGGAGTGACGATAGCAGGTCGATACTCGGGATGCGCAGGTTCATCGAGACGTTAAAAGAAAACAATCTCCCGGTATATGCAATCCCGGGGGTCATACACCTGCCAACGGTCCCCTCCTATCGAAAGGTCAACAGGATCGACATGGGCACTCCTGATAAGTTATGCTCGTGCGCGCTTGCAGTGCGGGATCAGGCGGTAAGCTCGGGCATCGACTATGACCGGACCTCGTTTATACTGCTGGAGGTCGGATTCGCACACACCGCCGCCATCGCTGTCGATTCCGGAAGGGTTGTGGATGGCATCGGCGGAAGCAGCGGCGGCATCGGATTTCTTTCGATGGGTGCGATCGATGGCGAACTTGCATACCTCCTCGGCAGGTTCGGAAAGGAGTTCATGATCAGCCGGGGCGCGCGTTTCTTAACCGGGAGCGAGATTGCGCCAGAGGATCTTGCCATGCACGATGCTGCACGTAGCGCGCTTATCGAGGGCGCGGTCAAGAACGTTCTCGCACTCACAGCCGCTCTGGCGCCGGAAGAGGTGCTGCTATCAGGCAGACTATCAAGGATTCCGGAAATTAGGGCTGAGTTGATAGAACGATTGGATACGGTTGCCCCTGTTCGATCGTTAAAAGGATTTTTCGGTGCCAAAATCGCGAAAGAATCCGCACAGGGTGGCGCGGTGATAGCAGATGGGCTTTTGCACGGGCGGTACGCTGGCATCGTTGCGACGATGAGGATTAAAGAGGCGCATGGCACGGTTCTCGACTATGTGCCGCCGATTTCGGAGGGGTGATCCGAAATTCTCACCATTTCATTAGCATTCAAGCAGTAGTACGATCATAGCATAATAGTGACACTGTTGTGGTACTCATCTCATAACGATGTATATGGCGATGTCACTCCAATGCATATTTTACAGTCAGTCTTTCTAAGAAATCCGTTCGCGTGGGTTTTGTACTGGGGTCATACAAACGTGGACGCAGCCCAAACCTCTGGGCTGCGATATTTTTCGTTGAGCGAGAGTGGCTTTGGGTACTGTTTGGGCAGCCTGGGTGTCGGGCGTTCTGGTTATGGGACTGCTCATCTTGCAGACTCCCCCCGCCGTACGCACCCGATACCGGAAAGAACCACCTCGATCCCGCCCTCGACACTGTCAAGGTCACAGTCGCCAAGAATCTCGATCCGAAAAGTTGCGCTCCGTCTCG
>JAUVWP010000126.1 GCA_030604085.1 Methanosarcinales archaeon
AATGTGAGCAATGTCGGAAAGATCACACTCATAGGGTGTACCAACATCACCATAATAGACAGCGAGCTTTCGAATAACATCAAATCCGACGGTTATGGTATATTTTTGCGGGATTCAAATAATAATAGCCTGACCAACAACACCCTATCGAATAACAACAATAGCATCCAGCTGTACAATTCATCCAGCAACAACATCACTGATCTCGATACGATAAATCCAATCGGTGGAGCACGGTTCGAATCGGATTCGGATTACAACAGCATCGCAGGGAGCACTATCAAAAGCACAATCGGCAAGGGACTGTATATAGGCTTTTCCAATCACGCCACCATCACCGACACTATGATCTCGTCTGTGGATGCGTACGGACTGCTCACGAACAGTGCCCATTACACAACCCTTGCAAACGTCACGATCACCTCATCATCCAACGGTGGCATACACCTATCCAAGTCCCACAACGTAACCATCCGAGACAGCAGCAGCATCACCGCAAACAACATAGGCGTGTACTGCACGTATTCCAATCATACCGATATCATCAACACCACAATCACAGCGGGTACAGACGGCATCTATATGTTAGAGTCGCACTGGGGCAATCTCACGAACAACACCATTGATGCCATAGAGCGGGGCATATTCCTGGACACATCAAGGGATCATAACCTCACTGCAAACAACATCACGAACTACACGAGCAGCGGTGTCCTGCTTGAGGAGTACTCAACGAACACAACGATGATCGGGAACGATCTCACACGCAACGGGGCAGAGTTCGATATCAGGATCAATGACTCAAACGGCGCAACCTTCACAAACAATGAATCGACAGTAGCGAATTACATATTCTATCTCACCAATAACACCAGCTTGTGCACGCTCGATACTGTCTTTGACAAAACAAAGGTCGGCTACGAGGATGACTCAAATCTAACGCTGATGTGGCGGATCGATGTGGTCTGCTGGGACAACTACCATCAGGAATCGATATGGTCTAATCTCACAGTGCGGTACAGTGATCTCAGTGATGCCAATGGATTACTCTGTTGGGATGGTGAAATATCAGCAGGGAGCGGCAGACTGAGCGGTAAGCCATTCAGTTACTGGGGACCGCCGACATCAATTGATAACTGGCTTCCGATTATCGAATACAAACAGAATGTGAGCGGGAAGACCACATACCAACCTATGAACTGTACTGCAATCAATCAATGGGATGTGCTTCAGAAGATCTATGACAGGTCGTATCGGAACGTCACGACCGCGATCACAGAACCAGGCGTTACCATTCTCATAGATGCCGGCTACACCCCGAACAGTAAGTGCTACTACTGTTATGTGGATAAATACACGTTTACAAACACGAAGCACTGGACGCAGTATGAAATCGATGTAAAGAATATGGACGATCCGTACACTCCGGGGCAGTGCATCGACTGCCATGATGAGAACGATTCCATAGACATTCCGCACGGTACTGAGAGCGGGAAGGATCTGCTGTACTACCAAAGTCCGCAATTATGCTACACCGGCAGGACCGGCGGTCTGGAGTGCCACAGCACGAGTGCGACACCGCCGCTCGATCAGGAGACCGAGTTTAGCCAGAAGACTCACCACCCGCTCGAGAATGGGAAACTTGCATGCAAGGCGTGTCATGACAATCATGGGACAGATGAGCGGCATGATCTGCTGAAGTGTTATACGAACGATACATCAGGTTCAGGGGCGTATAACTCATCCAACTATGCTCTCTGCCTTGTGTGTCATCTCGAGGAGAAGATCGTGGCAATGATGGATGATACTGATTCGCATCTTCAGAATTACCGGAATCAGACGAACTTTCGGGATGAGTATTATAGTGGATGGGGCTTCAGTGTCGGAGGCACCTATGGAAACCCAAAGTTCAAGAACATCCACTCACCACAGGCAGAAATAGGTAATTTGCAGTATGACACTACGCACCCCAAATATAACTGCTACTCCTGCCACAATCCACACGGCAGCAATAATCCGGCAACGACACGCTTCACATCAGAAAGTGGCGGCGTTATTAACTACACCTACATCACCGATGTCGCGTATCCCGATGATATCACATGGACGGTACTTGATTATGCGAACTGGAACAATACAACCGCGAACAAGGGCGGTGGGCTTTATCTGACGGGTGCTATTGATTCTGGTTGTAGCTGCCACGGGGAATCCCTTCGGTATGATTATTTCGCCTACCGCGAATTCATCGACTACGAACCCGCAGGCGGTGCGGGCTGTCTTGAGTGCCATGACAACAATGCTTCTGCATACAACGAAACCCCGATCCGTCCGATCGTGAACCTGACCGCAATCAAACTTGCAATGCACACCAATCTGAGCGGCGCGTTCCGCAATGGCAGCATTCTTCAGGGAACCACGAGGACCTTCAACGAATGGCTCGAAAATCGCACTTACACACCTGAACAGATCAACAACATCACCGAAGACAACGCGATCTGCTGGGCATGCCACTCCACCAACGGCACGCCGCCGTATCCTGGATTCCATCCGGATCGGGCACTGGGCCCGTACAAATGCCCGAAGTGCCACGGACCCTATGCTGGTCAGCCCCCGCATACACAGGGGCTGGTTGCTGCGGTCGATAACCATGGTCCGACCACGAAGGGCGCAGAATCGATCCTCATCCAGACCGATGTCGGCAAGGGCGGCTCATGTGGCGACTGCCACGCTCCGAGCGTTCTTCCGGAAAGTATGATCAATCCAGATAATAATTTCAAGGTGTGGAAATGGGGGTTAGGGTCAACTGGTTATTCAAATAATTGGCGCATCTACGAAGGCAGAACCACGATGGGCAATGTCTCGCACTACGGGCTGAACAGATCGCAGGGGGAAGATCTTGGAATCGATAATCCGTTGTGCGACACCACTGACTGCCTCTTCTGCCACTGCAACTGGACGAACGGACAGATTTGGGGCAATGCCACGAACATCAGCGAGAATATGTACGGCGCAGACACCACGAACATCTCTACGTGCTACACCTACTGCCACGTCCGACCTGATTGGGTGGGGATCGTCGACAACAGCACGCTCTCACACTTCCACAACGAATCGATATACGCAGGCGGCGGTCCGAACTGTGTCTTATGCCATGATGTGGATAGCACGTACGGGGTGCAGTCGCTCGTCAATTCCACATCAATCAAGCTGGGGATTCACGGAAACATCCTGAACAACACCCTCGTCCCTGAGGGGTATGGGATGGATAACAGGTCAAACCCGTGCTGGGGCTGCCACAACAGCGATGGCACGATTCCGGAGGGCATGGGTGACCGGAACGGAATCACCGATCTGAATGATGATGGGCGCATCACCGCTGATGAGCTGCCGTATACCTGTGAGGACTGCCATGCAAGGAGTGATGTATGGAACAGTGCCACCAGTTATGGCGAGACCTGGCAGAGTGCAAGCGATCCGGTTCTGGGTCTGAACAGGCTGCCACCGGTGATATATGCGCACTATCCGAACTCTTCAACGCTAAAAACCAATATGAACGGCAACGGGCGGTGCGTTGACTGCCACAACAACAGCATCGATCCACATCGCAACGATACTGCAGAAAAGATCATCGGAAACACGATCTTTGCCAATGTCTCGCACTACGGCACAACGATAGACCTGATTTATCCGATTGAGGACTGCGGCATCTGCCACAACGACACAACGAACGGAACGATCTGGGGAGACGCTCCGCAGAACGAGCACGGCAACTTCACGAACTACTCAAACATAGAAGACGGCTGCTACGTCTGCCACACAAACGATAACCAGACTCCGGTGGACTTACATGCAGCGAATCTGTGGTCGGGACAGGGTGGATTCGAGTGTCTGGGCTGCCACGACAATGATGGGTTTGCAGAGAAAAAACGGATCAATGGGAGCGTCTATGAGGGTGCGATCCACGCCAGGATGAATAACGCAACCACCGGCCCACACGGCACCAACCAGTCGTGCTGGGTCTGCCACTTCGAAAATGGCACGAACGCGGATAAGCATAGTATGCTAAAGGATTCGCCGTATCTCTGCTACGACTGCCACAACAAAGTTGGAGGTCCATTCAGCAATGTGAGCGATGCACCAGAGGTTCACAACCACTTCAAGAGCGGAACCAACATCTCTGCGTACTGGAACCTCCCAACAGACTCAGACTCGTGCATGGGTTGCCACAACCAGTCAGAGATGAAATACGCATTCACAGAGAACGATGCCTACCGCACAAACTTCTCGATCACATCACACTATGGGGATAACCGGACAGATCTCGTCGACCTGTTCGTGGTGGATAACAGCACCGCGTACTGTTCATACTGCCACGTCAATGATACGACGGTATTCATGGAATACGATAATGACAAGAATATCCAGCACGCAGGAAACGAGGACTGCAACGACTGCCATGGCGAAGGTCGGCTTCACAATGAGACCCTGACACGGGTTCTGACGAGCGGAAACTGCACAGACTGCCACGCGCTCTACGGGGTTAACAAGACGGACACGGTCTACGAGATCAATGTGACCGCGATGAATCAGGGCGTGCATGAGAATGTCAATGAGAATATGACCGACATCGCTCTGTCAGAGGTCCGT
>JAUVWP010000002.1 GCA_030604085.1 Methanosarcinales archaeon
GTGCGACATCTGATATATTAAACGCTTGGGTGAGGCGGGGAGTCGTGAACCCCCGCCTTGATAACAACATTTATATACCACCACGCAATAATAATTACCATGGACGATATTGATCAGTCACTGGTCTATTTCGGATGCGGTGTGTGTGGGTTCACGTTCCAAGCAGATCCGAACTTCATTCCGGTCACCTGTCCACAGTGTGGGAGCGAGACTGTAGCGCGGACCTGAACCTGAAATGGAACTATGAACTCACGCAGGCGGCTTTGCGACCAGATGCACATCCCCGGTTCCGAGATTGATCGGCTGCCCGACGATTACGTTCTCGGTGACGCCGCTTAACTCATCGATGTCACCGCGTATGCCGGCGTCGATCAGGTGCTTCACGGTCCCCTCGAATGCAGCCCGAGCGAGGATGCTCGCCTTCTCGCCGGATAGTCCGTGCCTTCCGATCTGCTTGACCTCTCCGTCGCAGGTCATCATGTCTGATGCGAGCATGATGTGTTTTACATCCACGTTTAACCCCTGTTCGCGCAGGGTCTCCATGATCTCCTTTACAATTGAGTTTCTGGCAGCCTCGATCCCGAAGACCTCGCACATCTCGCCTGGGTGGTTGGAGATCGTTCGGGCAGGGTCGACGCCCTCGATATCGAAAATCTCCTGAAGTGCCGTGCCTTCGGTATAGAGCACGTATTCAAGACCTTCCTTCTGTATAACCACCCTTGGGATCGCCTCAATGCCTTTGATCAGTACTTTCTTAAGATTCCTGCCCAACTGAACCAGAGAATCAAGATTGGACTTTTTCGGACTGAGGCTGAGCGTGTACCCCTCCACCTTGATCGGACTCTTTAGTTTGGCTTCGAGTTTTTCGATGATGTCGGATAGTGTCAGGTCTCGTTCATACAGGGTATCCTCATCCACTTCGATTAAGATCACCAAATTTGCGCGGTCTGTAATAATTCCGCCCAGATCTGCGATGGTCGTCTTCTGGAGCTCCCATGCAACATCATGGGCTTTCTTTTTGCTTGCGCCGTCTCTCAGATACACGGTCATCACCGGTATACTCGGATTCTTTCGCGCATCAAGGATCTCGATCAACCTCGGGAGCCCGAGCGTTACGTTGATCTCGGCGACACCAGCGTAATGGAAGGTACGCATCGTCATCTGCGTCCCGGGTTCGCCTATCGACTGCGCGGCAACCACTCCGACCGGATCACACGGCTCGATGCAAGCAGCCGCATACCCGCTCATAACGTGGTCGATGATCTCATCCAGTTGTTTCCTGGTCGGTTTGACTTCCAGGAGCTCCTCTCGAAGGGTATCCCTGATCTTTGGCGGCAATGAGAGCGCGCTCACACTCTTCTCGATACTATCTGCTGTTACGGTCATTCTGGTGCCTCCATCACGTCCTTTACGATTCGCTGTATGTGGTAACGATCGAAGCCGCGTGACGGGTCAACTCCGTCCTCGCCGTATTTTGCCTGCACGATCATGCCACGGGTGTCCCTGACCGTGCCGTCATGCTGCGCCTCCAGATCCTGAAGCGCATTCACCATCCTACGCTGGAGATACCCTGACTGGGACGTCCTGACAGCAGTGTCCACGAGACCCTCCCTGCCACCGATGGCGTGGAAGAAGTACTCGACCGGAGAAAGCCCGCTCTTATACGATGCCTGTACAAATCCGTGCGCCTCTGCGCCGCGATCTCCTTTCTTGAAATGCGGAAGCGTTCTACCGGAGTAGCCCCGCTGGATGCGGGCACCCCGCACCGACTGCTGTCCGACACACGCCGCCATCTGTGCAAGATTCAGCATCGAGCCACGGGCTCCTGATACCGCCATCGCAACCGCAGAGTTATCGATACCAAGATGCAATCCTGCCTTGTCGCCAGCCTCGTCACGAACCCTTCCGAGAATCTGCATGATCCGAAGCTCAAGCGTCTCTTCGCTGCTTCGCCCGGGCAGCGACTCAAGCTCGTTATGTTCATACTTGTCGATCAGACTTGCGATGCTCTCCTTTCCGTACATCGCGTCCTTATTAATCTCCTGTATCTGTTTGACCGCCTCTTTCGGGATATCCTCATCATCGATTCCGAAACTGAATCCGTGATACATGATGCCCCGGATCGCAAGGTTTGTCATATTGTCAATAAACGCTGCCCCGGCAGCAGTCCCAAACTCCCTAACTATCTTGTTTACTATCTTTCCCTTGAACGCGCCGATCGATTTCTCATCGATGGTCCCACAGAGCAGTTCCCCATTACTTATGACGACATACGCATCGTTCGGGCAGTTCTCCTTCTTGCATTCATCACATTCCTCGCATATCTCTGCATTATATTCGAGGTTTAACCCTTCTGGTAGAATCTGGCTGAATATCTGCTTTCCGGTCCAGTATGGGGTGCCATCCTCGATATAGTCAGGCTGCGGCAGGTCGCGCACCCCTGATTTCCGCAGGATCTCGAGTGCGCTGTTCTTGTCGATCGCTTTCTCACGCGTCAATAGGAACATGCCTGTTATGTGATCGTGTATTCCGCCGATGATCGGACCGCCAAATCTTGGCGAGAGGATGTTCTCCTGAACCCGCATCAGTATCGCTGCCTCTGCCCTTGCCTCCTCGTTCTGCTGTACATGGAGATTCATCTCATCGCCATCGAAATCAGCGTTGTACGGCGGGCAGACCGCTGGATTTAACCGGAACGTCTTTCCGGGCATGACCCTGACCTCGTGCGCCATGATGCTCATCTTGTGAAGCGACGGCTGCCTGTTGAAGAGCACGATGTCGCCCTCCTTGAGGTGCCGGTCCACGAACCATCCGTATTCGAGCATATCTGCAATCTCCTCGCGGGTCGTATCGCTGATTCGCAGTCTGTGCCCATCTGTCCGGACCACGTAGTTCGCGCCCGGGTGATTGACCGGACCGCGGCGCACGTACTCCCTGAGTTCCTCGATGTTTCTCGGCACAACCTTAAACGTGACTGTCAGTTCTCTTGCAATCGCCTCAGGAATGCCGACCTCGTTGATCGACAAGTTAGGATCCGGCGAGATAACAGTCCTCGCGCTGAAATTGACACGCTTGCCAGAGAGATTGCCCCTGAACCGCCCTTCCTTCCCTTTCAGGCGCTGGGACAAGGTCTTCAAAGATCTTCCGCTCCTGTGCCTTGCCGGAGGTATCCCTGAGACGCTGTTGTCCATAAAAGTGGTTACATGGTACTGCAAGAGTTCCCAGAGATCCTCAATGATCAACTGCGGCGCGCCCGCTTCCTTATTCTCCTGGAACCTCTGGTTTATCCTGATAATGTCAACGAGTTTGTGTGTCAGATCGTCCTCGCTTCGCTGCCCTGTCTGAAGTATGATCGACGGGCGCACAGTGACCGGCGGCACAGGCAGCACCGTCAGGATCATCCATTCGGGGCGCGCGTTGTTCGGGTCTATACCAAAGACAGGGAGATCTTCATCCGGTATGTGCTCGAACCAGTTCCTGATATCGCTTGGAAGCTGTTTGTCCCCGTCCTCATAATACGTGGTCGGTTTTTCGTACGTGATCTTCAGTTGGTGCTCGCCGCAGTACGGGCACACTTCGACCTTGCTCGCCTCGGCAAAGACATATTCAACCGGCGAATCGATGGTCTGCCCCTGACTCCTCCGAGCCGCGATCTGCTCGATATACTCTTTCTTCCGCCCTGCATCCAGAAGCAGTCGGCTGCAACTTCTGCACGTACTCCTGAGCAGATTCCGTATCTGCTTGGCAAACCCGACGTGCACGCAGGGTGCCACCAGTTCTATGTGCCCAAAATGACCCGGGCACTCCCCAGCCCTTCCGTTGCAGGTCTTGCACCGCAATCCCGGATCGATGACGCCGAGTCTGGGATCCATGAGCCCCATATCGATCGGAAAACCATCCTCATCATAAGTATCTGCCGTGATAATCCTGGTGACGCTCATATTCCGGTATTCCCGCGGCGAGATCAAGCCGAATTTTATCCGTGAGATTCTCTTTGGAGCACTGATCTGTTTCATTGTATACCAGTCTCTAATGTCTGTGGGATAAAGGTTTTGATTCATAAGGGGTTGTCGTGCCTTCTGGCGTTGACGCCCACGCACGGAAACAGGTTTTTATGTGAGTGGGCACAACCCGAATGTCTAGGTGATAGAATAGCCGACAGGATGGACATTCAGGCAGCGTCGGTGAGACGAACGTGACATCCTCTTCACAAATTCCTTTATATCGATGTGACCTCATAATAATTATTACCACGTCTCTTTTTTAATCCGTTCGCGTGGTTGTGACTGTGCAGCCCTTTTTCACCAGGGCTGCACACTTCAGTTCATCAACCCCTGAGAATGCCTGCTGCGAATCGTGAAATAGTATCTTTCGACACGCGGGTCACGTGCATGACTTGAATGCCGATTATCAGGCCAAGCTGCACAGCTGCGGCACAGCCATTAACCCGGGTTCCAACGATTTTATCCACAACTCGGGCAATAAGCCCGGGTTCACGGAATATTCTGTAACACCGGATGAGACGACACCATAATGCTTGCGCGGAAGTTTCACCCCTCAATCATCATCCCAACCCAGTCCGAGACGTCCGTAGCAGCATCCGCGCCGCCATCGCCGCCGCGCAACATGTCGGTCACAGACTTTAGCACCTGAACCGATGTCGGATGCATCATCATAAATAGATCGACACCAGCAAGCGCAAGCGCTAGTCCCGTCGTTATCTCCCAGATCGGTCCCCTGTATTCGCGGGGTCCCCAGTCCGAGTCCTCTTTGAGTGGCGAAACCGCCATCCACGACTCTCTCGCGCCCCATGCGTTCGTGGTTCCTGATGACATCGGGAAGTTCAGTTCCTGGTCACCGATTAACCCTGCGAGCCGGATGCGCTCGATGTTTGAGTAGGCGTAATCGAGACCGTAGCCAAGCGCCGCGGTTGTCGGATCCATCACAATATCACAACGCTCGATGCCACACTGTTTCATCAGTTTGCGGTTGAGTTCCTTCTGCGCATTGATCTCGAGCTGCGTCCACGAGAGGATCGCGTGACCGTACTCCTTTGCTGCGGCTGCGATCCGCTGGTAGTCCATGTTCAAGTTTGCAGACGCGATCAGGCACCGCTCACCTTCGGCAGCCTCTGCCGCCTTCTCAAGAACCTCGGGATCCTTATCAGGATTTCCTGAACCCCCAATGATGAGCGGGACATCGACAGCCTGCAAGACATCCTCAACCACCTTCGCTGCATCCGATGCAGACGTGTCCTTGATCGACGGATCCGTGCTTATCAGGTGGATCGTGACCATATCCGCGCCGAACTTCGAGACCACCTTCTTTGCCCACTCAGCCGGGCTCTCAAGCACATCCTCGTAGTTCATGCGCACAGCGCGTGCCATTCCGATGGGCATGTCAAAGACATCGATCGAGACGTAGTTCGGATTTGGCATCGGCGCATCGAAGTAGAACGGCAGCGCATGTTCGCCGCCAAGCGTGACCGTCGTTTTGCGTGTGCCGCCGTCAGAGGATGTTGCACCGAGCACAACCTCCTCGATCCCGTGCTTCCACTCAGAGACCGGGTCCACGTCAAACGATGCCGGGATCAACTCCTGCGGGATCCGTGATTGTATCGGGGACGGCAGCGTCATCGGCTGCATATACGGCACCTGCCCGGCTGGACCGCCCATCATGCCTGCGACGTTATTCAGCCGCGCCGCGATCTGCGCAATCTCATATCCTACCGCCTGCAGCAGTTCCTGACCACCGCCCCCGCCCTCAAATTCGATCTCGATATCCCCCTCTATCGTAACGCCTTTCAGTTCAAGCACGTTCTCGAGCAGTTTATTGAGATCGGATAGCGTGATGGTGGTAGTTGTCATGCGGATTCCAATGAGATTACAGGTTTATTAAATG
The DNA here is from genome assembly GCA_030604085.1 of Methanosarcinales archaeon. Taxonomy (GTDB): domain Archaea; phylum Halobacteriota; class Methanosarcinia; order Methanosarcinales; family Methanogasteraceae; genus Methanogaster_A. The sequence continues at coordinate 5,902 of JAUVWP010000002.1, forward strand.
TTGCAGATTGCTCAGGTTCGGCAGGGGCAGTCAACTCTTATCCGGTGCATATTACGGACATTGGGGTTGACCGCAGATGACCTTAACGAACACTTATAAAGGGACGAATATTAACAATAGCTAAATAGAAAGGAAGGTAGTAGAGAAATGGCAAAAATGAAATATTGTGGGAATTGCAAACAATGGGTAACACCAACAAAGGGAGTTAACTGGGTGATAGCAATAATACTGCTCATATTTTTCGTTATACCGGGAATAATCTACATCATCTGGGCCATGAGCAAAGGCGGAAAGTGTCCCATGTGTAATAGCACAAATTGGTCTATCCCACCAAAAGAAGAGAATGAATAGGGTGCTAAAATTTCGATAAATTTAAGTGCATAGAGTGATTGAAGCTTAAGGAGTAGAAAATGGGCAGTGGAAATACAGACCTCTTAGAAATATTGTTATTAAAAAAGCGCACGATTAATTACTCATTGGATAAAATGAAAGACGCATATAGCATTATTTTTCCAAAGGTTGAGAAAGGAAAAGAGATTGTTGTGACAATGAAAGATATTGAAGATGGTGCATGGCTTATATCCTGCTACGGGGAGTACTTCTTTTTAGAAGTAACCTCTTTTTTCGATGCTTTAGCCAGAAATCTTACAGAAAACCAAGACCTCAAGAAAAACATTAATTTTAAAAAATGGATTGAATGGCAATATAAACACAATAATGACGATTTCATTCGTTATTTAAAAAAGCAGTACGATAACTGGTACAACGACTTCAAAAAAATCAGAAACAGAATCGCTCATCAATGCCATCTGTATTATGAAATAGATAAAATTTTAAGCATCAATGTCAAGAGTGGTGAGAAAGGTAAAATTGAATTTTGCACGATGACGATAGGTGAGAATAGAAAAGTGGAACTGTTCGATTACTGTAATGATATTCAAAAAAATTAGAAGATATGATTGCTTTTATCGAGAAGAATAACTATTGGAAAAAACGATACCGATACCGCGTAAAATAAAAGAAATATCTCTCTTACGGCTCGCGGATGCCCCCGAATTCATTCGGAGGTGGAGCGGCTGGGACTTCATAGCGTACATTGGGGTAACCTATTTGTTTGGGAGTCCCTTACTCCATACAATGGCAAACCGGAAGGAATTTCACGAGTTGATACCGATCGGAAGAGCGGAGGCGCTACTTAGATCGATCATCCGCAGCAGCACCGAGGTCGTTCCGCTCGATCTGGCATACCACAGCGTCCTTGCAGAGGATGTTTTCGCGCCTATTGATGTGCCATCGTTTGACCGTGCAGACATGGATGGCTACGCGGTGCGTGCGGCAGACACCTACAGTGCGCGGGAAGAAGAGCCGGTACAACTTGTGATCGCGGGCAGGATCCCTGCCGGGGACGTTCCGTCGCTTACGATCTCAGAGGGCACCGCTGCCGAGATATCCACCGGCGCGATGCTCCCCCAGGGTGCTGATGCGGTTGTGATGGTCGAGTACACAAAGGAAGACGAATCTTCGTCTTCGGTCTCTATTTACCGGGCGGTCCACGTATATGAAAATGTCATGCGGGCAGGAGCCGACATCCGGGACGGGACCCGGGTGCTTCCAAAAGGAACGCATCTCGGATCGCGTGAGACCGGTGTTCTTGCAGCCATCGGAGTCTCGCATGTCCGGGTTCGCTCGCTTCGCATCGGAATCATCTCGACCGGAAACGAACTCGTCCCTGCGGGCGAGAAAATGGAGCCCGGACAGGTGTACGATGTGAATGCGCACACGCTATCTGCTGCGGTGCGCGAATGCGGGGCAACTCCGGTTGCGTACGGGATCGTTTCAGATGACGAAAAAAAGACGGTGGAAGTTCTCGAGAAAGCCATTTCAGAGTGCGATCTGATCCTCACATCTGGAAGCACGTCTGCCGGATCCGGGGACATCATGCCCCACATCCTCGAGGAGTGCGGCGAGGTGCTCGCGCACGGGATCAATATCAAGCCCGGTAAGCCGATGATAATAGCGAAGATGCAAAAACCAGTCATAGGGCTTCCAGGTTTCCCAACATCGGCGCTGAGCATGTTTTATTATCTGGTAGCTCCGCGAATACGCGATGTTCTCGGCTACGACTCCGGGGCAGCAGCGAGACCGCAGCAGGCTGTGCTCGGATCAATGATCCAGTCGGCAGGAAGGCACCAGCTCCTGCCGGTAGCGCTGGTGCGGGGGATGGCGTATCCTGTGATCAAGAGTTCAGGCGCGATTACAGCGCTTGCATCCGCGGACGGGTTTATCGAGATCCTTCCCGAGACCGAGATCATGGAAGCAGGAGAGATGGTCGAGGTTACGCTCTTTGGGGATGCGTCCGCAAATGATCTCGTATTCGCGGGAGCAGCTTGCGATGAGGTAAACCGGCTCATGGAGGTGCTGCCGTTTCGTGTGCGGATGATCCACACTGGCGTTGCCGCCGGAATCGATGCTCTGCAAAACGGGATAGCAGATATCGCAGGGATCCCTCTTTCCACAGATGAACTGCCTGATATGGATGGCGTTTCGGTCATACATGAATTTCTGCACGGAGATGGGGCGTATACGCTCATTGTGCTTCACGAACGGATCGATTCTGAGGGTGTAAAGGCGTTTCTTTCGGCGATATCTGATTCGTTTAAGGCATAATCGGATTTTTGGACAGTGTCCCTTCGCAACAAAATTAGGGGGTTGTGTCACCCCTGACATCGCGACAGTTTTTTATAGATCGGTGAACACAGGTTCGCCATATATGTCCCAATTGAAAGAGACGCTGGAACGGATCGGGCTTGCACTCGGAATATCGATGCTGCTTGGAGTGCTGCTACTACCGGACTTCCGACCCGCTATTGCCGGGCTCGTTGGTGCACTGCTAGGACCGCTGCCTGATATGCTGCCGATTCACATCACGCTCTTCGTGATGGCTGCACTCACCGGGCTCTATGCCTCGCTCATCCAGAAGTACACCATCGACTGGGAACTGATGCGCACATTCTCTGAAAAGATGAAGGGATTTCAGAAGGAATATCGGGAAGCGCAACTCGCAGAGAACAAACAGAGATTAAAGAAACTTGATGAGAAGCGTGCTGCCATGATGGGCGATCAGGGTAAGATGATGAAACAACAACTCAAGCCGATGGCATACATCAGCATCATCTCGTTACCGCTCTTCTTCTGGGCATGGGCGTATGTCGAAGCCAATCCGGGCTTTGCCATAACATTCCCGTTCTGGGGAGTGAAATCGCTTGGTGAACCCGCTTTTCTTGGCATCCAGTACTGGATCGTCTGGTACATGATATGCTCACTACCGGTCAGTCAGGTGATCAGGAAGGCGCTCGATATCGGCGGAGCATGATTCAATGCTTGGTATCATCACCGGCACAAGTCTGATTGGAAAAGAGTTCAAGGGCAGGAAATGTAGAAAGAAGACCGTCAGGACTGGATATGGCGATGTGGAGATTTTCGAGGGGGGTGACGCCATCTTCCTGCCGCGCCACGGCATTGCCATAGATACGCCGCCGCACCGGATAAATCACCGCGCAAACATATCGGCACTCAAAGAATCAGGCGTGGATGGCGTGGTATGCGTCTGCTCGACAGGCAGCCTGAATCCGGAGATACCGCCTGGCACACTGGTTGTTCCGCACGACTACATAAACTTCGGAATGCCACTGACATTCTACGACGATGAGATACGCCATATCGTTCCGGAACTCGATGAGGGATTGCGCAGCAAGATTGTTGAGGCGAGTCACGGAAATGATGGGGGGGTGTATGTGCAGACGCACGGACCCAGATTCGAGACAAAAGCAGAGATTAGAGTTCTCGGGCAGTTCGCTGATATCGTCGGCATGACGATGGCAAACGAGGCAACCCTCTGCTGCGAGGCAGGAATCCCTGTTGCAGCGCTCTGCACGGTCGATAACTATGCAAATGGTGTTGCCGCGCAGGAACCGGGCTTGAGCTATGAGGCGATCATCGGAAATATTGAGAGGAACCGTGAGATGGTCACAGCTATAATCATGAGGCTGATCAGATGAGTCTGCTCCTGAGAGGTACCGAGAATTACGGAAACGTATACATCGAGGACGCCGCGATCGTTGAGATCGGCTGTGTGCCGCGTATGACGCGGATACCGTGATCGACGCGAAGAGAAAGGCGCCTGTCATGGCTTTGTGAACACGCGCCAAAAAAGGTGAATAATATGAATAACAAGATCACAATGTTAGTATTGTCCGCGGTGTTGATCGCTGTGGCGCTTTCGGGAAGCGTGCAGGAAACTTCAGAGATTGGAACGCCGGGCGGGGTGCCGCAACCGGGTGTAATGCCGGATGCGACTTCACCAGTGCCCACCTCGGAACTGGCATCATCTGGTGAACCAATCCCCCCATTAAATCAGTATTTAGATAATTTGATATCTATAGAAATATTCTTTTCGGATAATGTAACAGAGCCACTCCATGTGAATCAAACATTCAACCTGACATGGGTTATAATGCCGCATGGCAACATATCAGCAGAAGTAGGGCTAAGTAATCTAAGTAATCTAAGTAATCTGGCATGGGGTAATCTGCGAACATTCGTTTTATTGGATGGCAATACAACATGGAAGGGTGACCTGATAGCCAATAAATCGGTAAAGCAGAATCTAACTCTAAAAGCGTTAGAGCCGGGGGAATGAACAATTACAGCCACTGCCCAGCCAATCACCGGAAAAAAAGAAGAATCCGAAACCGAACCACTTGTAAGCCTGACCCCTCGTCCAATAGCACCGATACTGGGCAGATGGAGTAAGACTATAACAGTCATAGGAAATGATACCCCTAATGCCTCTATTTCAACCGATAAACTTGTTTATGAAGAGGGAGAACCTGTTAAGGTTACGGTAACACCAATGGATAAAATTTATACATGGAATTATGCATATTTCACTTTTTATAGATGGGAGGATGGGGGATGGAATATGATACCAATCGAGCCATGCGGAGCAGGTGGAATATTGCCTTTTCAGGTGCATAATCATGATGGGTGGTGTATAGATTTTATTTTGAAAGTTGACCACGTCGACCCCATTGTTAAAACATGGGATCAAAGAGAGCTTGTCAGACGCGAACTTGGAGAACGCTCAGAGTATGTTTATGAGCCGGCTCCATGTGGAAGGTACAAAGTTGGATATAAATTTTATATTTATGCAAGCGGTGGCGAGAGAACTGTTGAAACCGAGTTTGAGATAATAGAAAGGACTGATAAGGGAGATCAACGAATGAATTATCCCGATTACTTCGAAACACTGATGACCCGGATTAAACAGATTTTCACAGGTTTTTAGTCAGCTGGTTTCTGCCGCACTCTGATATCAACTGATATCCCGCTTAAGGGCAGGTACTCAGCCTTTGGCGAAGAGAAGCAGCGATTGGAGCGGATCAAACACTCGGCAAACAGTATATTTCGACAGTTTTTTATAGATCGATGGCACAGGTATCGCATATAACTGACTGGAAAGAGACGCTGGAACGGATAGCACCGACATCTCGCCACTATCCTGGATGGCGCTGCCCGAGCAGGAACTATAATATGCAGCCATCGAAAACGCAAAAAAATTGTGATATGGCTATAACTACAACCGAGAGGATTGTTACATGAGTCTACTTTTAAGAGATACTGAAAACTACGGAAACATATACATCGAGGACGCCGCGATCGTTGAGATTGGCTGTGCCGCGTATGACGCGGATACCGTTATTGACGCAAAGAGAAAGGCACTTGTGCCCGGCTTTGTGAACACGCATACTCATGCCGCGATGACACTCTTTCGCGGGTATGCCGACGATCTTCCCTTGCAGACGTGGCTACAGGACTGGATCTGGCCAGCGGAGGCGAAACTGACCGGGGAAGATGTCTACTGGGGCACAAAACTTGCGTGCCTTGAGATGATACGGACTGGCACGACTACGTTTAACGATATGTACTGGCACGTTCTGGAAAGCGCAAAAGCGGTCGATGAGATGGGGATACGCGGCGTTATCAGCAACGTCTTCATCGATGTCGATGGTGGGTCAGGCGGGTCAGATGAGGAGACGCAGAGGGAGAATAAAAGACTGATCACGAAAATAACGAAGGATTACTCGGATCGGGTGATCCCCGCGCTCGGTCCTCATGCCATCTACATAGTCTCAGAGGAGAGTCTTCTGTGGATCGCAGAGTTTGCAAGGGAAGAGGATCTGCTGGTCCATATCCACGTTTCGGAGACCGAACAGGAGGTTAAGGATTGCATCGAGAAGACTGGCATGCGCCCTGTCGAGTACCTCGACCGGCTCGGATTTCTCGGTCCGAATGTCGTTTCCGCGCACTGCGTCTGGCTCGATGACAACGAGATATCGTTGCTTGCGAAACATAACGTTAAGATAGCTCACACCCCAACTTCAAACATGAAACTCGCTGTCGGGCAGAAGATGAGATACCCTTGCTTACGCGCCGCAGGAGTCAGCATCTCGATAGGGACTGACGGGTGTGCATCCAATAACAACTTAAACATGCTCGAGTCGGCAAAGTTCGCATCACTATCGCAGAAATCAGCAACGAACCAGCCGACCATGATGCCGGCATGCGATGCGTTTTCGATGGTCACGAAGCATGGCGCACAAGCCCTGCGTATAGGGGAAGGAGGCGGCGAGATAATCGAGGGCGCTCTGGCAGACCTGCTCTTGATCGATCTGCAACTGCCAGGGATGACACCGCTTCACAACCTCGACTCGAACCTGATATACGCGTCCTCAAACTGCGTTGACACCACGATATGCGATGGCGTCGTGCTCATGGAGGGCGGGGTGGTGGATGGCGAGGAAGAGATTCTTATGAAAGCATCAGAAACAGCTTTTGACCTGGTAAACAGGAGGCAATGAGATGGCTGAATATAAAAACAGAGCTACACCGGAAGAAGAGATCATCGAAGAAGTACCGAAGTGCCAAACCATGCACGCATCGATGGAGATATTGACAAAGCACATAGAGCAGGCGCTTAGTGAACTCGATCTCAACTCGGTTTCAGAGATGCTTGACGATATCTTGGGTGCAAAGAACATCTTTGTGATGGGGACTGGTAGGTCAGGTCTCGTCGGTAAGGCATTTGCAACACGACTCATGCATCTCGGACTGCGCGTGTATGTGGTGGGCGAGTCAACGACGCCAGCGCTGCACTCGGGCGATGTGGTGGTCGCGATCAGCGGATCAGGCGAGACTCTCTCAATCGTCGATCTTGGGCAGGTCGTAAAGAAGATCGGAGCGTCTCTAATCGTTGTAACCTCGCAACCGGACTCCACTCTCGGGAAAATGGCAGACAAGACCGTGAGAATCTTTGGCAGGGCAAAGAATGGTAAGGGCGACTATCTTGTGCAGCATCTCCTCGGGAAGTATGCGAAACTCTCGGAACTTGCGCCGCTTGGCACCACCTTCGAGATCACCGCGCTCGTCTTCCTCGATGCAGCGATCGCAGAACTGATGGTGCGGATGGGCAAGGACTCAAAGGCACTTGAAGAGATGCACGACAAACTCCAGTGACATGATCTCCGCGATCAGGCGATATGGCGTCGAGATCACCTCGCTCTGCGTTGCGGTCGTGATCTGGCAGCTAACTGCCCCCTACGTGACGAGGGGCGACTTCACCCTGCCTGGTTTCACCGATGTTCTGGCGTCATTTTTCAGTCTATGGGACGTTATGATCACTGATGCTGCGACCAGTCTGCTGCACTTTGGAATCGGCATGGCTGCCGGTATATGCGTTGCGATACCGCTTGGGGTTGGCATGGGCTGGTTCCGGGTGATCGACAGGATATTTGATCCGATCATAGAGATCCTGCGCCCGATACCGCCGCTTGCATGGATACCTTTTGCAATAGTGTTTATCGGGCTCACACACACATCTGCCGGAACCATCGTGTTTATCGGAGCAGTATTCCCGATCCTGCTCAATACCTATCAGGGATTCAGGAATGTGCCGAAGGTTCTTATCGAGGCAGCGATGGTGCTTGGATGCACAAGAAATTATGACCTGATCAGGAAGGTTGCGTTCCCGTCTGCAATCCCTGATATCGCAACAGGGATCAGGGTTGCGATGGGTGTCGCATGGATGTGTGTGGTGGCGGCAGAGATGTTTGGCGTATCAACAACCGGAATCGGATACAAGATATCGCACTGGATGCATTTGTACAGGATGGACCACGTCATGGCGTACATGCTCCTCCTCGGGTTCATTGCGCTCTTCATCAACCGGGCGTTTCGGTTTCTGATAGTCGAGCGGCTCTCCAGGTGGCGCAAAGGGGTTGTCGCGTGATGGAACGCAACCTTGATAACGAGCAGCACCAATGCTGTAGCAAAGAAACAGGAGGTTTGTAAATGGACATTGATAGACCGGTACAAGAGGTCATGTCACCACGCGTGATCACAGCAGACATTGGCGACTCGCTGGTGAATATCGCAAAGGAGATGATCAAATATGATAGATCAAGTGCTGTCGTTACAGAAGATGGAAAACCAGTCGGCATCATAACCGAACGCGACATCTCACGCAAGATTATACCTGATGACAGGAAACCAAGTACAGTATCGCTTTCTGAGCTCATGACGTCCCCGCTGATCACCGTTGACCAGAATACGCCGGTGAGCGACGCGATTCAGATGATGCTCTCAAATAAGATCAGAAGGCTACCAGTCTTCCGAAACGATACCTTAATCGGCATCATCACGAGTCAGGACATCGTTGCCGTATCCTCTGAGATGAGCGACACCCTGAGGGAACTCATGGAATCCGAGGGCGAATCCCTACTGACATCAGATTTCGAAGGTATGTGCGATGCCTGCGGGCAGTATTCATACAATCTGACCGTCGTCGATGGGAGATCGCTATGCGATGACTGCAAGGACGCCAGATGGAGAGAGCCAACCGATTCCAGCCACGACTCTGCATACTTAGAGGACTGACGGATGGATCTCGCACAGAACATACTTGAGATCATCGAAAACGATCCGAAAATCGATATTAGCGAGATTGCTGCCCTCACTGGCAGGTCGGATGAGGAGATCAGGGATTGTGTATGTCAACTGGAAGGAGACGGCACAATCCGCAAATATAAGACCATCATCGACTGGGACAAAGTAGATAATGGATTTGTTTATGCGATCATCGAGATAACAGTATCCCTTGAGCGTGAAACCGGATACAATGTGGTTGCAGACCGCATCTCAAAATTCCCTGAGGTTAGATCGGTCAGATTGATATCAGGAGATCATGATATCTCGCTCACCGTGCGCGGCAAATCGATGAAGCAGGTTGCGTTTTTTGTCGCAGAGAAGATTGCGACCCTGCCGCAGGTGCAGAGTACTGCCACCCATTTCGTTCTGAAGACCTACAAGGAGGATGGTGTGATCCTGCATGAAACAGAGCACGCAGAACGTCTCCCGATTGTTGCATAAAAGGCAAACGCGAGTCTCAGACACGGTGCAGAGTGTGCCCCCGTCTGGCATCCGCAGGTTCTTTGATCTGGCAAACGAACTTGAGGATGTGATCTCGCTCGGCGTGGGCGAACCCGATTTTGTGACTCCGTGGCATATCAGGGAGTCATGCATCCACACGCTTGAGCAGGGACATACCTCGTACACCTCCAACCAGGGACTCCCTGAGTTGCGAGAAGAGATCGCGGGCACGTTCCGGCGGGATCACTCACTTAACTACGATCCTAACGAGGAGATACTGATCACGACCGGGGTGAGCGAGGGGATAGACCTTGCGATGCGTGCGATTCTGAATCGTGGCGACGAGGTCATCATCTCTGAGCCGTGCTACGTCTCTTACGTCCCGACCGTGATCTTTGCCGGCGGAGTTCCGGTTACGGTTGCCACAAGCATCGAGAATGATTTCAAGGTTACGGCAGAGCGGATAGAGGAGAAGATAACAGAAAAGACGCGTGCAATCATGATCAATTACCCGAATAACCCGACAGGCGCAACAATGGGAACAAAGGATCTCGAAGAGATTGCAGATGTCGCAACCGAGTACGACCTGATCGTCATCTCTGATGAGATCTATGATAAACTCACGTACGACGGAAAACATACCTGTTTCTCATCCTTAAACGGAATGATTACGAACACGGTTCTGTTCAATGGTTTTTCAAAGTCTCATGCGATGACCGGACTTCGGGTCGGATATGCTCTCGGAAGCAGTGATATCATCGGAGCGATGACGAAGATACACCAGTACTCCATGCTCTGTGCCCCGAGCACCTCGCAGATTGCTGCAATCGATGCGCTTCGGAACGGGAGGGTGGAGATGGAGCGGATGGTGCGGGAGTACGACCGCAGGAGACATCTGATCATCAGCGGCTTTAACAAGATCGGGCTTGACTGTTTCTGGGGAAAAGGAGCGTTCTATGCATTTCCATCGATTGCGGGCACGGGGATGACCGCGGACGAATTTGCAGAGCGACTGATGCTTGAGAAGCGGGTGGCAGTAGTTCCCGGCAATGTGTTCGGGGACTCTGGAGCTGGATTCCTGCGGTGCTCGTATGCTGCATCGAGGGATGACATAAAGGAGGCACTTGCCCGGATCGGGGAGTTTGTTGAGTCGAGCAGATGATGGGATCGCATGACACTCGCGGCACTGGTTTCAGTGCCCCCTATAAAGAGAACTATCCCGAAAAATACGAATTAACGTTCTTATAATCGAACTCATCATCCAGAAGCGCGTTTCTTATGAAATTAAACAGCTTCACCCGGACCTCGCGGTCAAGATTCGGATACCACACAGGACTTGCCACCACGAGTCCGCGAAACGCGTAGAATAACTGGATAACCTTCAAGACATCCCAATCTCCTGTTTTTTCCAGATAATTCTCCATGAACCGATCATAAATCCTTTTGAAGTCGTGATCCAGCCGTCCGTGTTCCTGAAGAGAGTAGAAGAGGTAATTGGTGGTCATGCTCGATAGATCGTCTGCTGCCTCGCCCCATTCACCGCGGCTCCGGTCAAGCACAGTAAAGTCAGTCCCTTCCCGAAACATCACGTTCCACGGGTGGAAATCTCCGTGAACCATACACAATCGGTCTGTTCTCGATTTTATCTTCCATCTCCAGTCGATACATGATCTCTCGATCTCGGCAAGTTCCTTTCCGGTGATAAAGTCGAGATTGTCAGGATAACTGTCCATCAATCCCATGATGCACTCGCCATGCCCGACAAGATCCCTGATCCGCCTTACGTAGAGTTCCCGGTTATCATGCTTCCGGGCGTGAATGTCAGCCAGATAACCGGATAATGCGCTTGCCCGCGCCACATCCAGTTCGGTTGCACCATTTGAGCGGATCCGCTCAAGATCAAGGAAATATTCGACACCCTCGACCTCCTCCATCAGCAGGAAATACTCCTCCGCATCGCCTGCCGATTTAAGTTTGCCATCGTGCGTGAAATAGCCGCAATCGATCGATCGCACGTGCTCTGGCAGTCTGTTAAATGTTGCATACTGCCAGATCAGGATCTGCGCCCGGTCCGAGAAATGATCGTGCCCAAAACCGCCTTCGGTCCGCATGGACGCGAGGACTGCGGATTTGGATTCGCCGTCTGCCAGGAATCTGATGAGGAGTGGCTTGCCGTATCCGAACTCTTTAAGCCCTTCCTCAGTCTCGCCGAGTTTTCCTGTGCCTGTTACTACGATATCCTTCCGGTATACCTGTTTCAGGTACTCGGCGATGTCGTCTGGTTTCATATTTAGATTTACAGCCCTGCAATCGCGCTCTCGGTCCAGATCGTGAGTCTGCCTGCGTGTGTGCCCGATGCGAGCATTTCGGCATTCAACCGGTCGCACATCACAACATCCACGCCAGAGAGGTTGCGCGCACCCTTCTCGATGCCGGTGTAATCAGACGTTACAATCAGGATGCTCTTTGGCTTCTTGTATTTCCTGCCACGAAGCTTCCCTCTGCCTGCCCTGATATGCTTCCCGGTCTTGGCACGGATCACGTCTTGCCAGAGGTTGATCGCCTGCAAAACCTCGCAAACGTCTTTGGTCTTTGCCAGACTCCCAAACGCATCCTCAAGAATGATCGGAAGACCGAGATCTTCCTCGAACCTGTGCCCTCTGCCAGCAACGAGGTCCGGATTGGTTGTGGCTGCAATCGCTGACCTGATCGCAAACCTTCGCTCCTTCCTGTTGATCTTCTCGCTCCAGTCCTTTTCGCTCTTTGGCGGGTGTGCTTTTCTGCCGCCCTTTGTCTGCGGAACCCGTGCAGCGCGGTTTGAGTTCACAAGTCTTGGAATCTGCGCTATACCTCTGCCTGATCCGAGCGAGCGCGCCGATGTTCTCATGCCCGCGTACGCTGTTACGCCATACGGCTGCCTGCGGTTTGCCTGCGCGGCAAGGACTGCCTTTTTGATGAGGTCTGGACGGTATGCCTCGGAAAATACATCCGGAAGATCAATTTCACGTAAAACGTCTCCCGATAAACTTAAAACATTAGTTTTCATCTAAATCACCCCTGATGCGATTCTTTACTGATATAAGTGATTGCAGGAGCGTCCAATGGCAGCTTGCCGCGTATGGGCGGTCTCATCCGGACCAATCGCTTCGACGGACCAGGAACGCTTCCACGAATCATCACGTACCCGTTTCTGACGATGCCGTAGTTTATGAATCCGCCATCCGGAGTCACCTCAGTCCCGTCAGATCCGATCTTTAAGATCCGTTTGTTAAATTCGGTGCGCTGGTAGTACCCGGTCTGCCCCATCAGCGGCACAGTTCTCCGCACATAATGCGGGGTCCATGGACCAAGATTTCCGATGTGTCGCTTCTTTCCGGTGCGGCTATGCTTACCCTTCTGCAGCTGCACACCCCATCGCTTCACAGGTCCCTGCGTCCCTTTTCCGGTGGTTATCGCGGCAACATCCACAAACACACCTTCAGCAAAGAGGTCTGCCATCTGATATTCCTTCCCGAGAATCGATCTTCCATACTCGAGCTGTGCGGCAACGTCCCCGCCAGCGATCAGCGTCTCCATCACGTCAGGCGTCTTCTTTGGAATCCCTGAAACGAGATGCGGCATGGTCTGGACGACCGCATGGATCTCGCGTACCGTGCCCTCCTCAAGAGCGCGTTCAATGTTATCGTTATCACGGTCTGCCCACACCTCTGTAATCATTTTCATCCCATAGTACCCTCTGTCTGTGTAGGCACGCAGCGCAACAGCGCGCATGACAGGAGTCTCGATGATCGTTACAGGCACCGATATCTCAATACCTGATGTAATACTGTTCGGACGGTCGTCGATCATGAGCACATGGGTCATTCCTGCCTTGTACCCTGCAAAATCCTGTAGCTTCGGCTCTTTTCCATCGGTCCGCCACGATCGTATCCGTGCGATCGGTTTCTTTGCTTTTTTTCTCGGGCTGAATGCAAGTGACCCTCTTCTTGGTCTGTGTATCGTTGCCATTTTTCAAATCCTCTTTCCAGAAGCATCGCTTTATACCGTATTAATGTTAACGTTCAAAAGGGGTTTGTCTGGATTACTCTGGTACAATGGTTGTGGAAAAATCGTAAATACCAATGGCATCACGCAACTTATCAGCCCCCTACATCGTCGATAGGATTATGTATGATGAACGTCTCGTAATCATGGCGAAAAGTGCTTATACGCTTCAGACATCCAATATTCGTGGAGGTCTCAATATCACCGACTCTAAAAAAACATCAGACTCACATAAAAGCGCGACGAATGGCGATAAGAAATTGCAATCACCGTATCTTGTCATAGGCAGCGGTAACATCGGGTCAGCGGTTGCCAGAGAACTTGTGAATCGGAACAAGACGGTTGTACTGATCGACAGGGATGCTGGGAAGGTTGAGACACTTAAGGAGCAGGAGTTTGAAGCTATCGTAGGCGATCTCAACGACCCTGGTCTGCTCGATCCGATCGATATCAAGAGCGTTGAAGTGGCGCTGATCTTGAGTTCTGACGTTTCCGCAAACGAAAACGCAATCATTACCATAAAGCAGGCATCAGAGAGCATTCAGGTGATTGCACGTGCACCAAACAGCATCGCAAAGACCAAACTTATAGAGGCAGGGGCTGACAGCGTGATCATGCCGCCAAGGGTCGTTTCCGATGCTACGCTGCGGATACTCGACCGCGTGGAATCTGCCAGACATGCCTCGAACGTCCTTAATATCCTGCGCTCGATCGGTAAAGGGAAACTTGCCATCGTGGTTCACGACAATCCGGATCCGGATGCCATGTCCAGTGCTTTTGCCCTAAAAACGATTGCTGCGAGCGTTGGTATCGAATCCGAGATGCTGTACCGGGGCGAGATCGGTCACCAGGAGAACAAGGCATTCATAAATCTGCTCCAAATCGATATGTGCAAACTCGATGAACCGAAAGCACATTCTCTTGAAGATTTCAAGAAGATTGCGCTTATCGATTGTTCGATGCCAGGGGAGAACAACCTGCTCCCGAAGGATTCTGATGTTACTATCATCATCGACCATCATCCTGCCGAGATGAAGGCGGTACATGCTGAGTATATAGATATACGCCCGAATGCCGGAGCTACAGCAACGATCATGACGAAATATCTCCAGGAACTCGATATTCCGATCAGCAAGGATCTTGCGACCGCGCTATTATACGGCATCCGCACCGACACACTCGGATTCAAACGGAATGCCAATCCGATCGATCTGACTGCGGCTGCACTTCTCTATCCTCTCGCAGACCATGATATCCTAAACATGATCGAAACGCCAGCCATTTCCACAGAAACGCTGGACGTGTTCGGGGAGGCGATAATTAACCGGAAGATCAAGGGCAGTTACTTGATCACGAATGTCGGGATCCTACGGGATCGGGATGCGCTTGCACAGGCCGCCGACTATCTGCTGAACCTTGAGGGGATCACAACCGTTCTTGTATACGGGATCGGCGAGGACCAGATATACCTCTCTGCAAGAAGCAATGATATCCGGCTGAATCTTGGCAAGTCGATGCAGGACGCGTTCGGGGAGTCCGGTTCGGCAGGAGGGCACTCAACAATGGCTGGCGCCCAGATCCCGCTTGGAGTCTTCAGCGATGCAAGGGATAGGCAGGCACTGATGAAGATCTCAGAAGAAGTGGTGGTGAAACGGTTCTTTGCAGTGATCGGCGTTGAGAATGGGGATGAATGAATCTGGAGCTCGGCTTTTTGAACATGCTCAGGGCTTGTTGGGGAATAACCTACCTGAATTCGTGCTATTACCCAAACGCGTGAGTTCATGACTGTGAGTGCAAGCGAAGCGAAGCCGTTGGCATAAAATCGGCACCAAGGGATGGCTGCGCCTTTGCTTGCGCATCCACGAATAAACGAACATATAGGAAAATATAAAAACTATAGAATAATCAAAAAATAAAAACAGAATCGCTCAGACGTCCTCGAGCGATTCGATACCGATCTTCCTGACGTTTGGCTTCCATATCTTATCTGGCATCCAGTCAGGCTTGTTCTTTGGAGCGTTAACCTGTTCCCTCCACCCCTCAAAGATGTGTACCTTTTTTGTGCCGCGTTCACGTAGCATTATCCGTGTAGGATTGGCTTTGGTACTGCCAACCCGATTCGCAACCTTGAGCGCTGCCTGTCGAGGCTGCTTTCCCGAAAAGACACCATATTCGCTGCCACCATTGTCCCGCAGTACAAAGTTCCTTGTTTTCTCCATAACTTACACCTCGCGCTATGTTTAAGTCATGCGCAGGTGATACTGAACGTTCATAGAATATTAAGGTATCGCCTGTATGCGATGATCCGCGGAGATGAGATGCAATGGTAAGTATCATGGAAATCTACCAGTTACTCCCGAAACTGAACTGTAAGGAGTGCGAAAAGCCCACGTGCATGGCGTTCGCAAGTTCGCTTCTGTCAGGCGAATCCGAGATCGCTGATTGCCCGCCGCTCTACGAGAGCGGGTACGAGAGCCAATTGCAGGAGCTGCAATCGCTGCTTGCGCCAGTGAGCGGCGCTACCGAGACCGGTCTGGTCATCCATGAGGAGCTATGCTTCGGGTGCGGGAACTGTGTCGTTGCCTGCCCCGTAAACGTTGCCAATGATCCGCACGGCGCGGCTCTCGGGCTTGCACCATCCAACGATAAGGTGATCCTCGAAGTGGCAGGTGGTGTCGTCACTTCGAAGAATGTCGGTGAATGCAGGCGGTTCGGGCAGAACAAGATCCTGTGCGATGTCTGTATCGTAACCTGCCCGTCAAAAGCGATCGAGTTTGTGTAACCCAAACTGTTCACCAAACTTTTCACAAAAGTTTGATCAAAAACTGCCCTTCGGGTTGGAGACCGGTTTTTTTCACTTACAAACTTTCCACAAAGGTTTGATGGTTCCGCTGGTGCTCCGCATTCAAAAACTGGTTTCCGACCCGAAGGGCAGTTTTTACTCGATTTTTTGTGAAAAAATCGTGTGAAAGAATCGGAAAAAATAGGCTCACGCCACTCGCACGGTCTCGAGATTTCTCGGCACCTGAGTTTTGATGTGATGTTTGTTATAAATCGAACTTGCAAGACTCAGGCAGTTTCTCTCATCACCATGCTCGGTCATCACAAGTTCCGGTTTCGGACGCATGTTCTTGATGTATTTTACCAGTTGGTTCCGGTCCGAATGCCCTGAAAACCCATCGATCGTGCAGACCTCGAGTTTGATCTTGAGCAACTCGGACACGCCCCTCCTTGTTATCGGTATCTCGGTCCGCCCCTTCTGGATGCGCTGTCCCACAGTCCCCTCTGCCTGATAACCGACAAATATCAGAGTGCTCTTCTCATCTGGTGCAAATGCCTTGAGATATTCCATGATCGGACCGCCGTTCATCATTCCCGAGGTCGAGATGATAATCGCGGGATCGATATTGCTCAAAAGATCTTCGCGCATCTTCTGCGAATCCACCTTGACGAAACAATCCGCAAGGAATGGATTCATCCCTTTGTGGAAGATCTGATTCCGCAGATCGCTGTTCAGATACTCAGGGTGCGTGGTGTGGATCGCTGTTGCCTCCCAGATCATGCCGTCCAAATATATCGGAACCTGCTCGATCCTCTTCTTCCGCATCGCCTCTTCGAGAACCAGCATCACATCCTGACTTCGCCCGACCGCAAAAGCAGGGATCAACACCTTGCCCCCGCGCTCGACAGTCCTCTTCACGATCTCTGATATGTTCTTCTCTGCAACATTCCGCGGAGGCTGGAAATCGTTCGGACCGCCATAAGTCGCCTCCATGATCACGGTCTCCGCTCTCGGGAAATTATTGATAGCGCTGTCGAACAATCTCGTCTTTTCGTACTTGAAGTCGCCAGTGAATACCACGTTGTGCAAACCATCACCGACGTGGAAGTGAGCGACCGCTGATCCGAGGATGTGTCCTGCGTTGTGGAGTGTCAGTTTCATGTCAGGCGCGATATCGGTAACGCTCCCGTAATCGAGAACGATTGTGTGTTTGAGTGCTTCCCTGACCATATCCGAGCTATACGGGATCCGCCTTCCTTCCTTGTTCGCGACATCGATGTAATCGATCTGCAGAAGCGCCATCAGATCGCGGGTGGGGGGTGTGGCATACACAGGACCACGGTACCCGTACTTGAATAAGAGCGGAACAAGCCCGCAGTGGTCGAGATGCGCATGTGTCACAACTACGCCATCGAGATGAGTGATAGGGGAGACTTCAGGGATGTACAGGTATGGTGTGCCGCCGTTGTCATCAGCGCCCACATTAATTCCGCAATCAATCAATACTCTCGTTTCCGGAGTCGATAGCAAGAAGCAACTCCGTCCAACCTCCCTACAACCTCCGAGTGCTGTTACGCGTATCCAGTTATCAGGAGACGTGATGCTGCGATGGATCTTCTCCCCGAGTTCCCGCAGGATCTGTTTGCGCTCGTCAAGACTCTCGCGCAGCATATGTCTGACGTTTTTTATCGTCGACGACTCGATCGGCGGGGTGCGCACGACCTTTGGCGTCCAGCCGATGTGTCTCGTAATCTCACGAAGCATTGATCCGTGCTGTCCTATAACGAGCCCTGGCTTCTCTGCCTCGATCATAACCTCTCCGGTATCGCTATCAAAGCAGTAGTCTGTGATGCCTGCATCTGCAGGCACTATCTTCTCGATTGCAGCGGTCGCATCATCAGGATCGTACAGCACGCTTTTGTCAGGACGTATCACGATCCGCTTTCGCACATCCTTCGCAATCGACCGCACGATCTCGCCGTTGTCTGCCAGTTTCCGCGGCTCCTTCGTGTATATCACCAGTTCGGGACCCTCAAACTCCACGTCCGAGATCGTCACTCCAACCGGAAGATTCTTCCGTATCCGCTGCCTTAATTCAGACAGTGTCTCTTCTATACCCATTAATTCCCCAGTTCGCCGATTTTCTTCTTAATATCGTCCCCGTGCATCTGAGTATACTGGTCTTTTGTGATAATTATCACATCGATCCCATCCCCTGATGCCGAGTCCCGCTTCATAACGTTGTGTAGTGCACGCACCGCGAGATCGGCGCCCTCGTCGGTGGTGATGTCTTCCCTGTATCGGTCCTCAAGTATTCCGTAAGCAATCGGCGATCCTGATCCGGTGGATACCGCTTTTCGCTCCTCAAGCCTCCCCCCGAGCGCGTCCAGTGAGTAGATGCATGGACCGGTCTTGTCCACGCCTCCGAGCAGGAGCTGAACATAAAACGGCATCATCCGCTGTGCACCGAGCACGGTTGAGAGCAGGTTTGCCATTGCCTTGACCGTCATCGGCTCGTGCGTCCGCATCCTGTGCAGACTCGATTCCACCGAGATGACGCGTACAAGCCGCTGGGCATCACCGACAGCGCCTGCTGTGGTCATGCCGACGGTATCATCGATCTTATATATCTTCTGTGCATCCTTGCTCGCGATGAGATATCCCATCGTTGCTCTCTGCTCACTTGCGAGAACAACGCCGTCCTTGCAAACTAATCCAATCGTGGTCGTACCTTTTAGTATATTATCGTCCATTAGAAGCACCTCATAACCGAAAAAACGAGTTTCTCAATGAATTGCTCAATTTATAGTGTGATACGTCCGGTATATAAGGCTTTCCATAAAACGGGCTGCAAACTTGCCCGGGTGTCGCATCGAATATCCGGTTATTTTAGTGTGATTATTTACCGCGGAATATGTTAGTATCGCCGCAGCGACACTATCTGAAAATACCAGTGAAAACACTTCAGATTTTCAGACAGTGCCTTTGGGGCGTTTGGGTTACGCCGGGGTTGGGATTCGAACCCAAGTGTTCCAAGGGAACAACAGGTCTCGAGCCTGCCGCGTTAGTCCGCTCTGCCACCCCGGCAGTATGCAACGTCTTGGTGCAGGGTATTGTATTACGGTGACGACTATATTTAATGTATATGGTTCAGGTGGATGAGATGTGGTCATTTGGGTACAAAAATCTCGAAAACCACGGATTCGCCCCCCATTCTCACTCCACCACCCTCACCGTGATCAGGTTGGTGGTTCCGGAAACGAAGATCGGCACTCCTGTCGTGAGCACCACCCGGTCCCCTGCCTTCACGAAGCCGGCGTCCATCGCGGATCGCACCGATGCATCCATCGCCTCATCAGTCGTCCCCACCGCATGGATTTTAAGCGGGGTAACGCCCCATATAAGTGCAAGTCTGCGGAACGTCGCTTCGTCCGGTGTTATCGCGATGATTGGAGTTTTTGGGCGGTACATCGAGACGACGGTTGCCGTGCTTCCCGAGTACGTGGTGGTGATGATCGCTGCGGCATTCAGATCGCATGCAAGCTGGCAGACAGCGCGCCCGATGCTGCGCTCGATCGAGAGTCCGGTCGCATCGGCGTCTGCTTCCATGCGCACCCGCAAGCTAGCAGACTCGGTCGTTCTTGCGATCCGGTCCATCATAACAAGGCTCTCGATCGGATAGTCCCCGATCGTGGTCTCCCCTGAGAGCATGATCGCATCAGTCCCGTCCAGTATGGCGTTTGCGACGTCTGTCGCCTCGGCGCGGGTCGGGATCGCATCATGGACCATCGATTCGAGCATATGGGTGGCTGTGATCACGGGTTTGCCTGATGCATTCGACTCCTTGATAAGCCTCTTCTGCGTAATCGGGACCTCTTCGATCGGAATCTCGACTCCGAGATCTCCTCTAGCCACCATGATCCCATCCGCCACCTTTAGTATCTCTGAAAAATTGTCAAGCCCCTTTTTCGTCTCGATTTTGGCAATGACCGGGATATCTGCCCCCTGCTCATGGATCATCTGCTTGACACCGGAGATATCAGACGCGCTTCTCACGAATGAAACCGCGATGTAATCGACATCGTGCTTTATTCCGAATGAGAGATCCTTTTTGTCCTTTTCAGTGACGCTCGGTACTGAAAAATGTGCATCCGGGACGCTTACACCCCTCTTATCGGTGAGAACTCCTCCGACAACGACCTTCGCCTCGACACACGCACCATCGGTTTCCACGACCACCATCCTGATCCTGCCGTCATCGATCAGGATCGTCTGACCCTCGGATACCTCTTTAGCAAAGAGCGAATACCTTACTCCGATATGACACTCATCCCCGATTATATCGCTGGAATGGATGGTCAGATCATCTCCAGCGCGTAGAATGACGCTTCCACCCTGCACCCGGGAGGTCCTGATCTTCGGACCCTGGATATCCGTCATGATGGCGACAGCACGGTTCTGCTCCTGCGAAAGTGCCCGTACTATGCGTATCTGTCTCGCGTGCCATTCATGCGTGCCATGGGACATGTTGAGCCGGCAGACATCCATACCGCGTCCGATCAGCTGGCGCAGGGATTCCTCGGATTCAGTGGCGGGTCCGGTGGTGCAGACGATCTTTGTTCTTCTCAGGATCATGGTTCTGTGCAAGTGTAATAGTCCGGGTTCCAGTCGGTCAGGAATTGCATATCACCCCCAACCCAAGTCCGGTTTACTCTTCTGGGGGGCGGCATATAAGGGTTTTGAGACCGCGGGTTTTGCATAATCCGGGCAATGTCTAAAAATCCGAGTGTTTTTGTAATGGTCAGTTGGATGCACAACAACGCGACTGACCTAAATAACATCGGTAGGAAATACAACCACAGAGGGCACAGAGGGACACGGAGGATCGATTTAAAAACTCTGTGCTCTTCGTGTCCTCTGTGGTTAAATCCGGTGGCTTTTACCGCTTGTGTGGGATCGATTTGACCACAACAAAATTCGAGTGTTTTCCGCCGATTTACTCGATTCGTGACATTCGTTAAATTCGTTAAATTCGTGCCATTCGTGACTGTGAGCATAGCGAGCAGCGCCGTAGGCATAAAACCCAACCATATCTGAGCCTCGGGGTCATTCAATACCCCGGGCAACTTGACGCCCCGCGGCACCAAATACTTTATTTACACATAGCCGCCCAAAGGAACCATAATGACAGACATCGAAGAAACGCCAGAAGAAACGGCAGAGATAAAACATCTTGTGCGTATCGCAAACGCCGACCTGGATGGACACCAGTCGGTTCAGTACGCGCTCACAGGGTTGAAGGGCGTTGGTATACGGACATCAAGGATTCTCGCAGACGGTGCCGGGATAGATCCGACATCGGTCATAGGGTCACTGAATGATGCTGAAGTCGAAAAACTCAAGCAGGCAATCGCGAATTTTGAAGGTACAGTCCCGACATGGATGCTGAATCGAAGGCGGGATCTCCTGACCGGCGAGGATAAACATATCATCGGTGTGGATCTTGGGTTATCTGTGACCGAAGATATCAACACCATGAAGAAGACCCGCAGCTACAGTGGAATCCGGCATGAGCGGGGCTTAAGGGTTCGCGGACAGCGGATACGGTCGACAGGAAGAAGCGGTGCCACGGTTGGCGTCAGCAGAAAACGCATAGCGAAGTAGGTGAATTCATGGGACATCCACGCAAATATCATAAAACATACAGCACGCCAAGACATCCATGGCAGGCAGAGAAACTCGCATTCGAGAGTGAACTGGTCAAGACTTACGGGCTTCGGAACAAGCGTGAGGTCTGGACTGCCGAGAACATCCTTCGTAAGTACAGGCGCGCTGCACGCAGATTGCTCGCCGAATCCGCAGCAAAGGGAGAACTTGCCGGACATACGAAAGATGAGGCAGACCAGATCATTGCATGATTGCAGCGTTACGGAGTTCTGAAGAGTGATACAAATCTGGACGCTATCCTGAGTCTTGAGATCGGGGATATCCTCGAACGGCGTCTCCAGACACAGGTGTACCGGCAGGGACTTGTGCACAGTATGCGCCAGGCGCGGCAGTTCATCACGCACGGACACGTTGCAATATCCGGGCGCAGAACGTCGGTGCCGAGTTACATCGTATCAAAGGAAGAAGAGATGCTGATCGACTATTACAAGAACTCTCCACTTGCGCATGAAATGCACCCTGAGCGTCCGACCAGAGTTCAGGAAGGGGATAGCATACTGGACAAGGAGGCATGATAGAATGGCAGAACAGAAATGGGCTGTTGCGAACATACATTCATCGTTTAACAATACACTGATCACGGTCACCGATCTGACCGGGGCTGAGACTATTGCAAAGTCATCAGGCGGCATGGTCACCAAGGTGGCGCGGGACGAGGGATCCCCGTACATCGCAATGCAGATCGTCGGTCAGATAGTGGATCAATTGAAGGACAAAGGATTTACAGGTGTGCACATCAAGATCAGGGCGCCGGGCGGCAACAAGCAGCGAAGTCCTGGACCGGGCGCGCAGGCGGCTGTACGTGCTTTCGCGAGAGCCGGGATGCGCATCGGAAAGATCGAGGATGTGACACCGCTGGCGCACGACGGCACCATGGCAAAGGGCGGACGGCGTGGCAGACGAATCTAAGATTTAGATTAGATTTAACAGGGCTTGTCGGATCGACAGCACTGTTTCGCGACCCATGATTCGAGTGCGCGGTTGAAATCCTCGGCATCCATGTAAATTTTGCCGCAAACCGGGCACTGCGATCCATTTATATCTCTACCGTATCGGTTGAGAGTCGTTGGCACGGTCAGCGCGCCGCATTCACATCGCATGGTCTGTGGTTCGGGCATGCTGATGATATGATGCTGGGTGCGGGATTAAACTTGCTGTTCATGCTCTGTATCCTGCCATCCTGATTTAGACTATTTTAGATCCGTGCACAGGAGAAGATAAGACATTTAAAGATAGACGAACCACCATCATGTCCCACTTCGAGATCACACACAAGGACTCAGCAGGCCGGATCGGAAGATTGCATACCGGTCACGGGAGAATCGAGACCCCGACCGTCATGCCTGTGGTAAACCCGAACATACAGATGATACCCGCGTCCGAACTCACGAAATTCGGGGCAGAGATCGCGATCACCAATGCGTACATCATCTACCAGAACCCGAAACTGAAAGAACATGCGCTGGACAGAGGCGTGCATTCCCTGCTCGATTTCGATGGTGCGATCATGACCGATTCGGGATCGTACCAGTTATCAGTGTACCACGACATCGATATCTCTTCAGAGGAGATCATCCGCTTCCAGCAGATGATCGGCTCTGACATCGGTGTACCGCTCGACATCCCGACGCCGCCTGATGTGCCGCGTGAGCGCGCCGGGTCAGAGATGAGGACGACGATTGAGAGGTGCGAGGCGGCGCACAGGCTTATGGAGTCGGACGGGCTGGCTGGTTCAATGCTCCTTGCAGGCACCGTGCAGGGATCGACCCATCCGGACCTGCGGTACGAATGCGCTCGCTCGCTCTCCAAAATCGGCTTTGACATCTACCCGATAGGTGCGGTTGTGCCGCTGCTTGTGAACTACCGGTTCGCTGATATGGTGGATGCGATCGTGGCGTCGAAGAAAGGGCTCTCTCCGGCTGCGCCTGTCCATCTCTTTGGCGCAGGGCATCCTGCGATGTTTGCGCTTGCGGTCGCGCTTGGATGCGATCTCTTCGATTCGGCAGCGTATGCGCTCTATGCGCGGGACGGGAGGTATCTCACCGCTGACGGGACCTACCATCTGGCTGATCTTAAGTATCTTCCATGTTCCTGCCCTGTATGCGCATCGCATACTGCAGATGAATTGAGAGACGAATTTGCAAGCGGAAATTATATTTCACTTGCAGAGCACAACCTGTATGCGACGTTTGAGGAGATCCGGACCATAAAGCAGTGTATCATCGAGGGCAACCTCTGGGAACTCGTCGAGCGCAGGTGCAGGGCGCATCCGAGACTGCTTGATGGGCTCAAGCGTGCCATCTGTCATACAGACTGGATTGAGAGGTTCGATCCGATCCAGAAGTCGACGTTCTTCTACTGCGGAAGCGAATCCGCATACCGGGCAGAGGTGCTCAGGTTCGGTGAGCGGCTCGACCGGTTCGATCTGGACGGAACCGTGCTTGTGCGGACCCTGAAAGTTAGGGAGGAGGCGGATCGGTTCGATCATGTGCTCAATCTGAAAGCGCCGTTTGGTGCATATCCTGTGGAACTTGGCGAGACGTATCCGTTCAATGCAGAGGTGCCCCGGTCGTCAGAACCGGATTACGAGGCGGCTTCGGTTGCGCTCGGAAACGTGCTTCGCCTGATCCGACAGAATCCCGACGCAAGGTTTACGGTCGTCTGCGAATGGAAGCATCCGCTCCTTGCAGAGATCGTGGCTTATCCGAATGCCCGGGGAGATTTTACCCATCAATAAATGATTTCGGAGCAGGGGCACCACTTAAAATCAGCCCCGCCACCCCGGGTAACTTCACAATCATGGCCCCCGATTTGACCCCAATATTTATGATCGATGAGAAGTTTTATACTATGTAAGTGTGGGGTTGATGTGTATGAATGAAACCGAGTGCACAAATTCCAGAGGGCTATCATGCCATGCACTGGTCGCAGCCGTGGCGAAGGTATCGTATCAGCGGTTCCGAGACGCGCGTGTGCTCTTTGACCCGATCATCAGGGAGGCGACCCTGATCCGGATGCAGGAGTTGGGTATGGACATGTCGCTCAGGTTTGACCGACCGGAGGATGCGATCCACCATTTCACCGAGTTCACTCCAGATGTGCACGACTTCAGCATAACCACGACACCGGGTGGTGCTGTCAGGCTTGAGATCGGCAGCACCTGCCCATTTCGGGATGCATGCCAGATCGTGGATAAAAAAATCGGGATGGTCAAGGGATGTGCCGAGGCGATCCTACTGCTGCAGGTGATCGAATGCGTAGGCCCGCAGGGCGAGCCCCTCACATACGACTTCCAGCCGGCACAGCGACCGAGTAAGGCATGTACAATCCATATAGGCACGGTCGAGCAGATCGTACTGAATCAGGAAAGCCAAGGGCTGTATACGGACTGATATATTCCGCACTTTCTTCGCTTCCGAATAACAACTGGGAGAGCGATGGTTTGTTCATATACGTGATCGTGGGCTCTCCTGTGATATTTCCGAGTTCTGCTGCTATATCGATGGCATCATACATATTACCGGTCTCATCCACCAGCCCAAGATCCATAGCCGCCGCACCGGTATATATCCGCCCATCTGACAGGTTCAGCACCTCTTCCCTGGTCATGTTCCTGCCGGCAGCGATATCGTCCACAAACGTCGAGAAGACCTCCATTACGACTTCATTGGCATAC
This sequence comes from Methanosarcinales archaeon, assembly GCA_030604085.1. Taxonomy (GTDB): domain Archaea; phylum Halobacteriota; class Methanosarcinia; order Methanosarcinales; family Methanogasteraceae; genus Methanogaster_A. Next base: position 31,617 of record JAUVWP010000002.1, read on the forward strand.
GCCTGCTCGTCCACAGTCAAGTTTCTCCAGTCAGCACCCATGTCCTTGAATTCCCCTGATTTTGCAACCCAGTGCTCAATCCCTTCCTCGTCGTAGTATCCGCTCTTGTTCTCAAAGACCCATATCACGCCGATGCTGCCTGTGATGGTGCCTGGATTCGCGATGATCCGGTCGGCAGGCGCTGAGATGTGGTATGCAGCGCTTGTAGCGATATCGCCCATCGAGATCACCACCGGCTTCTTCTCCTTCGCCTTCTCAATCTCCCTTTTGATCTCCTGCGATGCTGCTACCGAGCCGCCCGGGCTATTTACCCGCAGAACGATCGCTTTTACATTATCGTCATCTGCTGCAAGTCTCAAGTGCTTGCAGACGCTTTCTGATGTTGAAACCCCGAATCCATCAGGTATTCCACCTGTAATCATCATTCCCTGCACATAGATCACTGCAACCTGATCTTTGTCGGTATAGACACCGTGCAGATCAACGCCACCAAAGATCACTGCAAGACTCACTCCAATGATCAGTATCAGCGAGAACACGATCACAATGTAGGCGAAGAATCCTCTCGATGAACCTCCTTTCGGTGGTGGGGTGGGAGCGCCCGGCGGGATCGGCGTCTGCGGAGGCGGCGAGTGTGGAGGGGGTGTTTGGGGCGTTGGAGATAGCGGCGCGGGGATGGGTTGGGGCGACGTATTGTTGCCGAGGTGTCTATCATCGATCCGACTCTCTCGATCCTCCCTATCATCGATCGACGCCTCAATCTGCCCGGTTTTATCACCCAGGTCCGATCTCTCTGTTTTCGCGCTATCTATATGCTCCTGCCCTGTCATCGTTGATCTATGGTTGTGTGCTATTAAAAGCGTTCTGAAAATTGTGGCGCACTTCTCATCTTCCGCATCCGACATACCACCTTAATATGTCATCGTACAATCTATAAGTTACAATCACAAAAGCCCCGTAGGGTAGCGGTCAAGCCTGCAGGTCCTTGGAACCTGCGACGGCGGTTCAAATCCGCCCGGGGCTATCCAAGCAGGAGTGTCGCATTGCGTGTGTTATTCGTGCTAAAAACGATCATGTAAAATGTTCAAAACCGTAGTAACACCAGATGGCGTGACACCTCATCCAAGCGATATGATTATATGATTGTACCGTATAATATCGCGGAGTGACCGATATGCTATCTGTGAACGAGACTGCACTGGACATCGTGGAGGAGATGATCGACTTAAGCGAGGAGTTTAAAATCAAAGCTCACACGCTTGACAATGGCGCTACGGTCATCGATTGCGGTGTCGAGGTCGCAGGGAGTTATGAAGCCGGGCTTGCATTTACTGATGCGTGTATGGGCGGACTTGGGACGGCAACGCTCTGCGTGCGAAGCGTCGGCAACGTGCCGCTTGCGTTCGTTGATGTCGTTACTGATCATCCTTGCATCGCATCTCTCGGCGCACAGACCGCGGGCTGGCAGATCTATGTCGGGAAGTATGTTGCGATGGGTTCGGGACCTGCGCGTGCGCTCGCGCAGAAGCCGGCAGCACTCTTTGAGAGGATCGCATATCATGACGATGCCGACTGCGCGGTCATCGCGCTTGAATCGAACAAACTGCCGGACGATGAGGTTATGCAGTTCATCGCTGATAGCTGCGAGGTTGCTACTTCTGATGTCTTTGCACTGGTTGCGCCGACCGCATGTATCGTTGGATCGGTGCAGGTCTCAGGGCGCGTGATCGAGACTGCAATCCGCAGGCTGGACGATCTCGGATTCGATACGAGAAAGATAGAGCGTGCGGTAGGAACCGCGCCGGTCGCTCCAGTGATGCTTGACGAGATGCGTGCGATAGGCGTGACAAATGATAGCATCATCTACTGCGGATCGGTGGTGCTCACCACCAGGGGATTTGAGGAGGAGATCTTCAAACAGGTGCCTGCCAGAACCTCGCAAGACTATGGCAAGCCGTTTTACAAGACGTTTGAGAGTGCAGGGTATGACTTTTCCAGGATCGAGCTGGATATATTTGCGCCAGCCGAGATCACGGTCAACGATCTCGATACCGGAAAGACATACCACACCGGGTCTCCGAGCGAGGAAGTGATACTCGAATCGTACGAAATTAGCGGAATTTAATTAAAGAGGAGTTATCTTGTTTCCAACAAAGAAAGTTCAGAGCATGATCGGGTTCAGGGTACAGGTTGAGATGAAAGGCGACACGCATATTCTCGAGGGTGAACTCGAGAGCGTGGACGACTATCTGAATCTGCATATGCTGGATACCGTGGAGATTGCTGACGGAGAGCGGCTTCGTTCTCTTGGATCGGTCGTCCTTCGTGGCAATAACATCATTCTAATCGTCCCGGTCGAATAAAAACGGAGATGGCGTTTGATGGAAGAGATCGAAGAGCGCGCACTTGGATTGATACGTCGCGGCAAAGACGGAATGTTGCAGAACCAGCTACGGCTGGAACTCGGGGTCGACGGCAGAAGATGTGCGCGCATCGTCCGCGCACTGCTGGACGCAAAATTTGTTGGACGCGAACTGGTGACGACAGGCGGCGTCCGGACATATCTGGTCAGGTTCACAGGCGGAGTCGGGAAATACGAACTGCTGATGGCAGGGAGGAAGTTTGATCCATGCGTCGGATGCATCGATGAATGCGATCCTGCCAGATGCGCCAAGCTGAACAAGTGGATCAGGGAACTAGGCGTGAGTTTATGAGTGGGATTCCGATCCAGCTGTATAGTGTCGCAGCAGTAGCAGCGCTGTTATTTGGGTTCTGGGCTGTTATGCTGATGGACTGCTTGAAGCGCCATGAACTCGAATTTCACACCGAGATGCCGAATCCAAAGCGTATGTGGACGATACTACTCATCGTCGGGATTCCATGGTGCGCTATCGTATACTTTTCCGCTGTGAAGCGGAAGGATTGAGGGGGCGTTTGGATCGAGGAATGGGATGTGAAGTGGGTTTGAATCTACTTACGTTATGTAAATCGCGATTTTAAACTGCTGTTTTAACCATGTCAGCCTATTCGGTCACCGCATCGATAGCCCGCATTAGCATCCGGTTCTCTTCCCTCGTCCGAACCGCCACTCTGATATATCGCCCATCCAGGCACTGAAACGTTGCACAGTCCCTGACCAGTATCCCGTTGCCTGCCATTCTCCTTACCATCTCCTGCGAATCCATGCCGGTACTGCTGATATCGACGAGAATGAAGTTGACCGCGCTTTCATGCGGAGAGAACCCGCGACTCGTGAACGCTTCCATGAGATACCGCCGCTCCTTTCGTATCAAGGCAATCGACCGATTGAGATAGTCCCCTTTCATGCATGCGCCCATCAGCTCCCTCCCGATCGCCTCGGCAGGCGCACCGACGTTCCAGACGAGCCGTGCATGGTTGAACAGTTCGGCGACCTCTGTTGATGTGATCCCGAAGCCAAGTCTGAGCCCGGGCACAGCAAACACCTTCGTAAGCGATCTTAACACGACTACGAAATCAGAGTCAAAGACGGCATGAGCAACTGATTGGGCGGGATCTGATAGTTCTATGAACGCCTCGTCCACAAAGAGGAACGTTTCGTTATCAGAGCAGCGGTCCGCAAACTGTCTCACCGCGTCTCCGGCGATCAGATCTCCTGTCGGGTTGTTTGGATTGCACAGGAATACCGCGCTCGCATCCGAGATCTGGCTGGACGAAAGTTCGAGGATCTTTGAATAATCATGGTACTGCACGTCTGCTCCGAAGAGCCGGCACTGAAACGCGTATTCATCGAATGTGGGTGCAGGGATGATCACGCGATCACCGCGCTCGATTACCGTCTCTGCAAAGAGCCTGATGAGTTCTGATGATCCGTTCACAGGCACGATATTCTCTGCCGTGATCCGGGCAGGGTCGCTTGTCCCTGAACACACCTCAACAAAATCAGCGGATACGGCTCTCAATTTGGGATAGTCGTTGTCAGGATAATGAAAAATTCCCTCGATCTCCCGGATCGTGGTTGGGACGTCGGGCATGCCCATCGGATTCAGATTTGCGCTGAAATCGATCATCGGCTGGTCTGCATCTATATACTCTGCAATCCTGCCGCCATGTGCGCATGGAGCGCAGCCCTGTACCTCCTGCCGTACAAATCGCGTAATATCCTGCCGCATCGTAGGCATCATGGATCACTGGATGTACTCATCAAGGCTGCTCACGCCCTCGAGTTCGCTGGACTCGACCGCAACCTGATCAAAGAGACTCTTGCGCACATGGACTGGCGCGTCCGTCCGCACCGCGATCGCTATACAGTCACTTGGTCTGGCATCGATCTCCTTATGAGAGTCCTCTGCATCGATGACCAGCCGCGCATAGAATGTGCCCTCGTCCAGATCATCGATCAGGATGCGCTCCACCGTTCCGCCGAGTTCACCTATCAGCGAGACTATGAGATCGTGGGTCATGGGTCTCGGCGACAGTTCTTTTCGCAGTGCAAGGTGTATCGACATCGCCTCTGCATGACCGACAAAGATCGGCATGATGTTGTCGCCGTCGGCAAGCAGTACCACTGGCGACATCTGCTTCGGGCTGCCAACCATGTATACGCCCTTGATTGTAGCGGCGATGGTATCCATCATCTCACCAGATTAATCGTAATATCCGGTCTCATAACGCCGAAGGCGTCGATGCGGGAGTATGAGTAATTCCCGCACCGCATTAACACCGAAGGTGTCGATGCTCGAGCTTGAAAGTGTTGACATCGCATTATAATGGTTGCCTGATGTGGGAAAGCGGCTTAACCCCGCTTCCCAAGATGCGCACCGATGCTCGGTCTTGTCTTCTCTGTACCCTTGCCGCGCCCTCGCTGTCCCTTCGACTTCCGCCCGGCACTGGTCAAGCCCCGCTCTGCCCTGCCCCGTATATTGCAGATCCAGTTGAGACGCGAATCGCTCTTGATCACAGGATGATGCGGATCGACCAGGATGACCTCGTACCATATATGTTTTCCATCCTCGCCAACCCAGTACGAGTTTAAAACTTCCATATTCACGTATTTCCTGCTCGTGCGCTCCTCTGCGATCAACTGCAAACTTTTCTTCGCAGTTATCTTGCGCATCCCCATCCGTTTCGTCCTTCGTCCACGTATGTATCTCGGTTTGCGCCTACTGCCACGCCGCACCCTTGCACGTACTACAATAATACCTTCCTTCGCCTTATATCCAAGCGATCGTGCGCGATCGATGCGTGTCGGTCTCTCGACTCGGGTAACGCTATTATCTCTGCGCCATTCCTGCAGACGCTGTTGTCTGAGCTCGCGTACGTATGTCTTGTCCGGATTCTTCCATGCGTCTCTTACATATCTGTAAAACGATTTTGCCATTGATTTCACCTTTTCTGGTTCAACTGCTCTTATCACAGTCACATTCCAGCAATTTGGAGTTTAGTCTTATGGTGGGGTCACTATTAAATGTTGTCTGTCACTTCCATAACCCGGGTCACCGGATCATGACGTCGGTTTTGGGTGGATCTTTGAAAGATGGGGAAAAGATTGCAAGCGGCATAAGCCGTGGCAGCCCCTATAGCTCCAGCGTCACATGCATCATTCCAGGCTCCTGCCCATGTTCTATCGCAAAACCGCGGCTTTCGCATAACCCGAGCATGTTTGAGTTATCAGAGAGCACCTCACCCCATATCCGCCGTAATCTGAAGTCTCTTGCGACCTCGATCACCATATCCAGCAGTTTCCCGCCGACCCCACGCCCCTGCCACTGGTCCGTGACCGCCTCCCCAAACTCAGCGGTCTCTTCAGCAGGCTCGGTGATCAGTCTTCCAACGCCGACCATCCGCGCCTCCCCATCCTCTTTTACAAACGCTGCAATCGCAATCTCACGGTCGTAGTCGATGTTGCAGAACCGCACAGCCATACTGTGGTCGAAGGACTGCGGTCCGAAGAACCGGTATCGCACAGTCTCCTTGGAGAATGAATTCACGAGATCGATCCAGAGCTTCTCATCCTCCGGGCGGATCACCCTGAGCACGATCTCAATCCCTTCCTTGTTGACCCACTTCTGCTGGTATTTCGTCGGGTACCTGCTGATGATGAGGTGCTTTCCTGGTGGTATCGCAGGACCGACCTTCTTTGGGTCGATGATGATGCGTGCATCGAGCGCAATGATCGATTTATCGTCCACGTAGATCGGGTTGATATCCATCTCGACGATTTCAGGGAAGTCTATGAGCATGTACGATATTTTAACAAGCATCTCCTCGATAAAAAGGATGTTCGCAGGCGGTTTATCGCGGAATCCCTTCAGGAGACTATGGATTTTTGTATCCTTGATCATTCGCCGTGCAAGAACCTGGTTCAGTGGCGGAAAGCCGAGTGTCAGATCCCTGAACAGTTCGACAGCGGTTCCGCCCGCGCCAAAGAGGATCGCAGGACCGAATAAGGAATCGAACTTGGAGCCGATGATGATCTCGTAACCCTGATCCTCGTCGATCATCTTCTGGACTGTTGCGCCGGTGACCAGGGCATCGGGCTGGCTCGCTTTCGTATTCGCAACCACGCGTTCAAACGCGCTTGCCCCCTCCTCCGGCGTCGCCACATCGAGGATCACGCCGCCCACATCGGTCTTATGCGTCACATCAGGAGAGAGGATCTTCACAGCCACCGGAAATCCGATCTCGCTTGCGAGACTGGCGCACTCCTCTGCGCTTTTCGCGACAAGCATCCTTGCGACCGGGATCTGGTACGCATCAAGCACGGCTTTTGCCTCAGTCTCGGTTAAGATGGTTCTCTTCTCGCCGGCAACCGATTTGAAGAGATTTTTCACCTCCTCCTGCCGCGGGGTGAACGTTCTCACGATGTCGCCGGGCGCCTCGTATAGGGATACGATGTTCTTGGTGTACTGGTACATCTGCAGGTAGACATCGACAGCCTGCTCAGGTATTTCAAAATTCGGGATGCCGTTTCGTTCGAGGATGTCTCTTCCGGACTCCACCGCGTCCGCACCCATCCACGATGCAAGAAGCGGCTTGTAATATGGCATATTCCCGCTGGCGACCTCTGAAACGAGTTTTGCAGCACCGTCAGGATCGGTCATCGCCTGCGGTGTCAGAAGCACAATGATGCCATCGACATTCTTATCCTGAAGTAGATACGTAACCGCGTCCCGGTAGCGCTCAGGCGTTGCATCACCAAGGACGTCAACAGGGTTCTCGCGGCTCCAGAACGGAGGAAGCACCTTATCCAGAGCTTCCACAGTCTCATCAGAGAGTTCTGCGATAACGCCGCCTTTATCGATCAGCCGGTCTGCCGCAAGAACTCCAGGACCGCCTGCGTTCGTGATGATGGCAAGACGCGGTCCATGCGGTCTCGTTTGGACTGCAAGTGCTGCCGAGCAGTCGAAGAGGTCCTCGATCTCAAGCACCCTTATTGCGCCAGCACGCTTAAATGCGGCATCGTAGAAGTTGTCATCGCCGGCAAGGGCGCCTGTGTGCGAGGCGGCTGCTTTTGCGGATCTTGCGAACCTGCCTGACTTGACAACGATGATCGGTTTATTCTTTGCAAAGTGCCTTGCCGCACTCATAAACTCGCGCACGTCTTTGAGGGACTCGATGTAGAGCATGATGCTGCCTGTTGCCGGATCCATCCCGAAGTAGTCGATCAGGTCGCCAAAGTCAACATCCAGCATCGAGCCGATTGATACGAACGCGCTAAACCCGATATGCCTGTGAGCGCACATATCGAGCACTGCCGTGCAGAGCGCACCGCTCTGGGATATGAATGCGACGCTTCCGTGCTCAGGCATCAGATGTGCGAAACTTGCGTTTAAGGAAAAGCGCGGCATGATGATTCCGAGACAGTTCGGTCCTATGATCCGGATGCCGTACCTTCTTGCGATTTTACCGATCCGTTCCTCAAGTTTCCTGCCCTCTTTCCCGATCTCCTTAAATCCCGCCGAGATTATGATGACGCCGCCGACCCCTGCAACTCCGCACTCCTCCAGAATATCGGGTACATGCGTCGCAGGGACCGCAATGATCGCAAGATCGATGCGTGCCGGAATCTGTGAGATGCTGCCGTACGCGTGTATCCCCTGAACGCTCGAGCGTCTGTTGTTAACAGGATACACAACGCCCTCGTAGCCCACGCCGATCAGGTTGTGCAGCAGCATGTAACCGACAGAGCCCTTCGTGTTACTTGCCCCGATCACTGCGATGCTCTTTGGTTTGAATATCTTGTCGAGACCTTTAACGCTCATCTGATCGCCCCCGTGTTGGTGTTGATTGTTATGGGGCGGTTCTACTTAAGATGTTTCGATGTTTCCGATTTTAGGCTTCTCGAAAGTCATGGATGAATCGGCTAAGAACCGATCCGAAAAGCCATGCAGCCCTGAACGTCACTCTGAACAGCACGAACGGAAAAAATTGAGAGATATATAGCATAAGGATATCCTATATACTTATTAAGGTAAAGTATATGTGTGCCGATCGCCTACGTGGTGGTGGCGATATCGAAAATGCAGAAACGAACCGTTACACCCCAGAGGATGGTGATTGGCAATTCATCTTAACTCGATTTCGCGCGTGTGCCGCTTACTTGTAAAATAACTGTGTGGATATGAGAATGAAAACCAGCGAGAGAATCATCGAACTCCTTCTCTTCCTCTCGGCAGCGACCGCGGTCACGATCGTTGCGTTGATAATTATCTTTCTCTTAAAAGAAGGGCTTCCGGTACTCGTAAAAGTGGGGATCATCGATTTCTGTCTCGGAATGAAATGGAATCCCATCGCGATAGCAGGAGAACCGTCGTACGGGATTTTCCCGATGATTGTGGCATCGTTCTATGTTGCGATAGGGTCGCTTATCATAGCAGTGCCGCTTGGGCTTGCGTGTGCGGTCTTTCTTGCCGAGATTGCGCCGTCGTGGGCAAGGTCGATACTCAAACATGCAATCGAACTATTGGTCGGCATCCCATCCGTGATTCTCGGGTTCGTAGGGCTTGTGCTGCTGGTTCCGTTCATCAGGGACCATTTCGGGGGCTGGGGATTCTCTATTCTCGCAGGATCGATCATACTTGCGATAATGGCGCTTCCGCGTATCATCAGCATCTCGGATGATGCGATCAGGTCTGTTCCGCGTGAGTACAAGGAAGCATCGCTTGCTCTTGGTGCAACGCACTGGCACACGATCAGAAAGGTGATCCTACCAAGCGCACGATCAGGGATCGTTGCAGCAGTCATACTCGCAATGGCTACTTCCATCGGCGAGACGATGGCTGTCTTGATGGTTGTTGGCAATACCCCGATACTCCCGGCTCCGATCTATGATATTCTCGATCCGGTCAGACCGATGACCTCGAATATCGTGCTTGAGATGAGTTATGCGACAGGAGATCACGCAAGTGCGCTATTTGCGACAGGAATCGTGCTCTTCATCGTTGTTGCTGTATTGAATGTGATATCGCACAGGGCACTGAAATCAAAGATGGGGACCAGACGATGACCCCATTAATCTCACCGTCAACATCAAACAGGGCCGCAAAGGTGATGCTGTGGGTCTCCGCATCCATATCCATACTGACACTCTTGTTTATTCTCGGTTATATCGTGGTTCAGGGGCTTTCTGTATTAACGCTCTCGTTCCTGCTCGAATCACCGAGGTTAAGCGGAGCAGAAGGCGGCATCCTCCCAGCGATCGTGGGAACGTTCTGCCTCATGCTGGTGACGCTACTTTCCGCGGTCCCTATCGGCATCGGCGCTGCGATATATCTCGCAGAGTACGCGCATGAAGGTGCGGTGACCCGCATCATCTCATTCGGTGTCGAGTGTCTGGCAGGTATCCCCTCGATCGTGATCGGGCTCTTCGGATACGCATTCCTTGCGATATACCTCGGATTCGGTTTCTCGATCCTCTCAGGTGGGCTTGCACTCATGTTCATGATACTGCCGTGGATCGTCAGGGTCTCAGAGGAGTCGCTCAAAGCAGTGCCGGGCGGTCTTCGTGAGGCAAGTTTTGCGCTCGGCGCAACGAAGTGGCAGACCGTGAGCAGGGTGGTGCTTCCGACTGCGATTCCCGGCATCACGACAGGGGTCATACTCGGGATCGGAAAAGCGATCGGGGAGACTGCGGTCATCATGTTTACAGCCGGGTCATCGCTTCTGATGCCGACCTCCCTTTTCGATCCGGTGCGTGCGCTGCCGTATCACCTCTATATCCTTGCATCAGAGGGTATCTCTGATAAAATGGCTTATGGCAGTTCGGTTGTGCTGCTTGTGATGGTACTTGTGATCAATCTTGCAGCGGTTGCGATCCAGCGGCATTACGGGAGGCATCATGTCAGAAATTGAGATCGAAAGCAGAAACCTGGATTTATGGTATGGCAGCGCGCAGGCGCTAAAGGCGATAACGATGGCGATGCCTGAAAAGAAGGTGACCGCGATAATCGGACCATCCGGGTGCGGCAAGTCCACGTTCATCAGATGCATCAACCGGATGAACGATCTGGTCAAGGACTGCCGCATCACAGGCGAACTGCTCTTCGAGGGCACGAACATCTACGGCAACAGCGTGGACGCGGTCGAACTCCGGAAGAAGATCGGGATGGTCTTCCAGAAGCCAAATCCGTTTCCGATGTCGATCTACGACAACGTCGCTTACGGACCCCGCGTGCATGGTCTCCGGAACAGAGAGGAACTTGACCGGATCGTCGAAGAGAGTTTGAAGGCATCTGCGCTCTGGAACGAAGTTGGAGATATTCTGGATCGGTCTGCGATCGATTTAAGCGGCGGGCAGCAGCAGCGGCTCTGCATCGCCAGAACGCTTGCAGTGAAGCCCAAAGTCATACTGTTCGATGAGCCGTGCAGCGCGCTCGACCCGATCTCGACTGCGAAGATCGAGGATCTAATCAACACGCTAAAGCACGATTACACGATCGTTATAGTGACTCATAACATGCAGCAGGCTGCCCGGGTGTCGGATCACACTGCGTTCTTTTTGCTTGGCGAGCTCGTAGAGTTCGGGAAGACGAAGCAGATCTTCGAGCTTCCTGAGAAGAAGAGTACAGAGGATTACACAACCGGAAGGTTCGGGTGAATGGGGGTAGATATGCGATCCTGTGCTTTCTGGTAAAATATATGGTTACCGGACCGAACATGAGTTTTTTGGGCAGGAGTTCACCACAGTCGTTGTATATAACGAAGCATCGTAAAAAAAGTAGAAAATGAGCTCTATAAGCCCGCTCATACCTGCGCTGGTGCTGGTGCTTGTGCTGGAATGCCTGCCGCAAGCGTCTCCCTGTCGAGATATAGGCGCGTCCACCAGACCGTGATAAGCGGCATGAGAATACAGATATTGATCAATGTGACAACGAACTGCCAGATCACGGTCGTAACCGGATGCATAAAAAATATCTGCCCGACTGTGAAGATAAGCATAGATATCGCAAACATCACGAGCCACATCAGGAAAACATCAAGTTTATGGCTCGAAAAGAACTTCCACCCCCTCTCGATGCCTTCGATCGGACCTTTGTTATCGATGACGAGTGCGTATGTGACCGGCGCCAGCCCGATCGAGAGGACGATCGCATATCCTATCCATAAAATAATTCCGATGGCAAAGGCAGCTATAGCCACTTCGCTGCTATCTGGCGCATCGAGCAGCAGGATGCCAGGCACCAGAAATACGATTCCGGCAAGAAATATGAGCGCGATCACGATATTGGCAAGAAACAGGCTGACTGTGTTCCGCCTCCCGTACCAGAAGAGATCATTCATCCGTGTGGCGCCAGTCATGGTTGCGTTCTTTGCCATACCGACCGCCCCAACCTCAAAGAACGTGCGGATCAGTGCGCTCCCGATCCCTAAGATGATGAGTGCGACAACGAAGACTCCGGTGAACGGCACTGCCAACTGATAGACCTCGACCATCGCTTCGGCAGCCTCGATCGAGGGCTCTCCTGTGTTCTGTGACGCCTGCATGATCTCTGATATCCCGGATCCGATCGCCATGAACAGGTCGGTGCCGATGACCGCCACAAGTCCTGCAAGCACGATCATGAAAAATAAAAACCTGACAAAGGTATCAAGAACAAAAGGAGCACATAAAATCGGGTTTTGCTTCCAGGTGTATGCGCCGTTTCTCAGTACCTCGCCTATCCGTTCCATTCCACAACCTCGATCACGCGCAGGGGCACGCGCTTTAGTGCACGCCCGATCATCGATTTGGCGATCCGTGCCGCATGTTCCTCGCTTTCCGCATCAAAGACTTTCATCGAGAGTACCAGCCCAACGAGTCCGGTACCTGCGACCAGCACCGCTGCATCCGCCTCTTCGCCGCAGTTCGGGCACACGATCGATCCGACCTCGATGTCCACGAAACTGAGTTTCGGGTGAAATCGCTTGCCCGTCTCCGAGATCGCAACACCGATAGCATCGTCTACAGTCTTTACGTCCCGCACCGTCCATGCCGCTTCCATCGTCACGCTGTAATTCATTGTTTCATCTCACAAAAAACGCCCAGCCGAATGCCTGCATCGATAAATGCATGTCCGTAACTGAAAGCGACCAGCGCATTGACCCGGTCGCCCCCATCGAGGAAATGGACGCCATCATTGTAATAGGACTCCGCCATTAATAAATAATCTTCTGCGACGGCGTGGAGGTGCGACGATCTATCAGGCACGATGCTCGTTTTTGAGAGCGCGTCAGCAAGCAGCCGTCTGTACCGATCTGACTTTTCTGTGAGGTGGTCTTGTGGTTGGGGCATTATTGTGCTCGATATGGAATTCAGGGTTTTCTATCTCTTGCGCTCGTCTGTAATCTACCTTTGCAAGCCAGACTGGACGATCCTGAACATGTTCGATATTGATCCTGAACAATAATTTTGGTATTTGCACAATCTGTGCGGCAGTACTTGCCATCAGGTGACTGTGATTTCAGTTGTACCCGGACCCGGGGACAACTCAAACCAATTCTATCGTGCCGGCTGCGGCTTGCAGGATCATGAGAGCGTCGAGCGAGATGACGCATCCGTCGCCGCTGACATCGGCTGTGTCGTCGTGTGCGCCGCTGGCTGCGATCCGGAGCGCGATCGCGGCGTCCGCGGGGGTGATCTGGTTGTCGCCGTTGAGGTCGCCTTTCTGTGGCGTGTCGGCAGTCCATGGGTGCATGAGCGGGTATCGATCCACACTGCTGCCGCCGGGGATCGGGTACGGGGTGTCGATGATGCCATCATTGCCGGACTGGTTCTGACCCGGTCCCTTGAAATCATCGGCGCCGTCATGATCGCTCCAGTAGTTCCCGGCGGAGGGGTAGCCGTTGTCCCATGAATTAGAATTGCCATCATCGTTAGCGTTGTAATTGGCATTCTCGATGAAATTATTATGGAAGATCAGGTTATCCGACGAAGAATACAAACGCATTCCATAGCCGTTTTTCACGACGCTATTGCCGGCAACGGCTGAATTCGTTGCTCCGGTCAGATAAATACCGTACCGCCCACTATCCTCGACCAGGTTGTTCTCTATATCCATCACTCCGCCCGAACCAGCTATGTAGACATATATCCCATCACTGGAAATGCCCGCGTTGTTATCGACTTTGTTGCTCCTGATGGTGGCACTCTTTCCTTCGGTAAGATCGATCCGTAACCCGGAACCGACATTATTGGTAATGGTGGTGTCTTCCACAATAGCATCACCAATGGCGCGATTTCCGCCATATACTATACCACCCCAATCATTTCCATCGATTGTACTATCTCGAATCGCGAAACCTTTTCCAGAATATAAGTAAATGCCATAATTACCACTGTCGGTAACCGTGACGTTCTCGATGGTCATGTCTGATGCATCAGCACGAATCCCAGACCCTCCTGACGAACCCTGGACAGTAAAGTTTGCGATAGTTGAGCCACTATCGACTCCTCTGAGGTAAATCCCACGTCTACCACTCCTCGTGACCGGATTATTCTCTATGGTCATTAGTCCACCTGTGCCGGCGATGTTAACATAAATCCCGTCACTGGAACCGCCAGCACTGTTATCGATTTTGTTGTTTTTGACAGTGGCACTCTGTCCTTCAGCAAGACTGATGCGCACTCCAGAACCGACATTATTGGTGATGATGTTATCTTCTACAATAGCATCACCAGAAGCTGCATAGTAGTATATTATTCCACCAGCATTTCCATCGATCGTGCTATCTCTAATCGTGAAACCCTTTCCATGAACAAAGTAAATGCCATTGCCCCCGCTGTTGGTGACTGTGACATTCTCGATTTCCAAATCTGAATAATCAGCACGAAGTCCATGTGAACCGGAATCGTGAACCGTGAAGTTCGCAACAGTGGAGCCAGTCCTAACACCTCTAAGATAAATTCCGCGCTGTCCGCTTTCTGTGACCGGATTATTCTCTATGGTCATTAGCCCACCTGTGCCGGCGATGTTAACATAAATCCCGTCACTGGAACCGCCAGCACTGTTATCGATTTTGTTGTTTTTGACAGTGGCACTCTGTCCTTCAGCAAGACTGATGCGCACTCCAGAACCGACA
>JAUVWP010000053.1 GCA_030604085.1 Methanosarcinales archaeon
ATGAGAGTGCCACCGGGAGAGGCGTATGTGCCAATCGAGGATCCGAGAGGCGAGATGGCGATGTACATCGTGAGCGACGGCACAGACAAGCCGTACCGCGTCAAGATCAGAGGTCCTGCCTTTGCCCTGATGCAAGGGCTGCCACCGATGCTTGAGAATGTGTATATTGCGGACGTTCCGGCAATCGCTGCGTCGATGGACTCGTGCAACAGTGAAGCTGACAGATAAGCAGGTAGGAGGTAAGAAATGTTAGAAGAACAGATGGACATTCTACTTGGAATTTTATACGCCATACTTGGAAACGACTACTGGTGGGGTCCATGGATTCGAGGAGTCCTCGGACTCTGTGCAATGGGCGGAATGATGGTCGCTGCGATGTTTGCGGTATGGCTTGAGCGAAAGTACGCAAGCGACATTCAGTCCAGAATCGGACCGAATCGCGTCGGCGGAAGGTTTGGTCTGCTCCAGCTCATCGCTGATGCGATCAAGCTCTTCACAAAAGAGGACATAAAGCCGGACAAGGTTGACGGTCCTGTCTGGGTTGCCGCTCCGGTACTGATGTTTGGGTCAGCGCTGATGATGATTATCGCAATCCCGTTTGGGGCGTTCATCTTCAACGGAACCGTTTATCCGCTTGCAGTTACGCAGTTCGATATCAGCATCCTCTATCTTGAGGCGGTATCCGCGATCGGTATCATCGGAATATTCATGGCAGGATGGGGATCGAACAACAAGTTCGCTGTGATTGCCGCATTCCGAAACATCGCTCGCATGATCGGATACGAGGTTGCACTAGGGCTTACAATCATAAGCGTTGTGATCGTCACTGGCTCCCTTAACATCGTTGATATCGTTAATGCGCAATCAACAGTGGTCTGGTTCGCATTCGTAATGCCACTCGGATTCGTAGTCTTCGGCGTTGCGCTGATTGCGGATATGGGACGTGTGCCATTCGATCAGAACGAGGCAGAAGAGGAACTGATTGCAGGATGGGGTACCGAGTACAGCGGTATGAGGTTTGGACTTGCATATTTTGCTGAGTACATCCACATGGTGCTTGGATCGTGTATCGCGGTTCTGATTTTCCTTGGAGGCTGGAATATACCTGGGTTTATCGTTGACTTAAACATCCCGCTCTTAGGACTGCTGCCAGTCGCAGTATTCCTGGCGAAATGGGTACTGGTTATGATGTTTGTCATCATGATCAGATGGGCACTGCCGAGAATCAGGATCGATCAGATCACTTCGATTGGGTGGAAGGTTCTTTTGCCACTTGCTATGGTGAATCTGGTATGGTCGGTTATGTTAGGGCTGGTATGGCCCTGGTAAGGTGATATCATGGTACTCAAAAATCTTGAAGAGATGATAAAAACCACATTCAGACCGAGTGTGACAAGACTCTACCCTGAGGTGCCGACCGAGGTGTCGGATCGATACCGGGGCATGCACAAACTCGATCGAAATAAGTGCATCGGATGCGATATCTGCGCCAGCGTCTGCCCGACACGGGCAATCAGGATCGTCAGATACGGGCGATGGTTCCCGATGATCGATTTCGGACACTGCATGTTCTGCGGACTCTGCGTGGATCAGTGCCCGAATGACGCGCTTATCATGACGAAAGAGTATGCGGAGGCAGTATCGCCTGACAGGTACGCGATCATATACGGTCCTGCGCAGTTGATGGGCGAGGAGGAATGAAGATGGAATCCACAATGAAACCACTAGACTACATAGTAGAGATCATCGCCTTCGGGCTCGTGGTCCTGCTACTAATTCTCTCAATGATATAAAGGTGATACAAATGACACTTGGAGAGAGTTTTGAAATGATTGTCTTTGCCGTACTTGCGGTAGTACTGATATTCACAGCAATTATGGTAATCACATCAAAGGAGATCGTGCACAGCGCACTGTATCTTCTCGGAGCGTTCGCTGCAGTGGCTATGCTATACATACTGAGCAACGCGGCATTCGTCGGCATCGTCCAGATATTCGTGTATATCGGAGCTATCGGTATACTGATAATATTCGCGGTGATGTTGACCACACGAGAGGTTGGAGGTTGAATATGATCAATAAGATACTCAACGCGGTCGTGGCACTGCTATTCCTGGCGGTTGTCGTAATGTCAGTCATGGGGACTGCATGGGTCGAAGTGCCGTTGACCTTCACCGATAATGATTCGTCAGGTATCGTTACCATCGGAACAGAGATATTCACGACTTACGTGGTAGCCTTCGAGGTGCTCGCGCTCGTACTTCTCGCTGCACTGATCGGAGGAATTTACCTCGCAAAAGAGGATGAGGAGGTAACAACATGATCCCATTGCAATACTACCTGCTTCTGGCAGGCATACTCTTTGCAATCGGCGCTTATGGCATCATGACGCTCAGCAACGGCATCAGGCTTCTGATGTGCGTTGAACTGATGCTTAATGCCGCGAACATGAACCTGATCGCATTCTCGACACACATCAACGATGTATCGGGTCAAGTCTTTGCGCTATTCTCAATCGCGCTTGCAGCGGCTGAGGCGGCAGTTGGTTTCGCGATCATTCTGATGGTCTATCGGCTGCGTGCAAAGATCGATATCGAGAACATTAAGCTCCTGAGGTGGTAACAATGTCAGATGTAGCAACAGCAACAACGGCTCTTATGGATTTTAGACCGTATGCACACTGGATTATGTTACTGCCGATGATCGGTTTCCTTCTCGAATTACTCATCGGAAAGTACACCTGGCGCAAAGGCGGAATGTTTGCGACGCTTTCGATCCTGGGTTCCGTAATAATCTCGTACGGATGCCTATACAACGTGTACGTCCAGCATCTCGGATTCTGGGAGTACTCGTGGGACTGGTTCTATCCAGGCATCGTTGCAGGATTCACGATAGATCCGCTATCGCTTGCGATGCTCTGTATGGTATCGTTCATCTCGTTCTTTATCCACTTCTACGCGATCGGATACATGTCGCATGACTGTGCAAAGAACGTCTACTTCGCAGAGACCGCACTCTTCACAGGAAGCATGTTCGGACTGGTACTGTCAAACAACCTGCTCCAGCTCTTCATCTTCTGGGAGATGGTCGGTGTCTGTTCGTACCTGTTGATCGGATTCTGGTGGCACAAGCCAGAGGCGGCAGCGGCTGGAAAGAAGGCATGGATGTCGTGCGCTGTCGGAGACTGTCTCTTCCTCTTAGGAATTGCTATGATGTACACGATCATGGTGAAGCAGGGGATAACATCAGAGATAATCTCGTTTAACAACATCTTCCAGAACCTTGAACACTTAAGCCATGAGACGATCTTTGGCATGAGTGCGCTGACAATCATCTGCATACTATTCATGTGCGGTGTGCTCGGCAAGAGCGCGGGTTTCCCGCTGCATGTCTGGATTCCTGATGCGATGGAAGGTCCGACCACAGTGTCTGCACTGATTCACGCTGCAACGATGGTTACAGCAGGTGTCTACCTGATCGCACGAGCGTTCCCGATATTCCTTGCAGCACCGAATGCACTGATGATTGTGGCATTCATGGGAGCGTTTACCGCACTCTATGCATCCACACTCGGACTCGTGGTAAACGACCTGAAGCGGATATTTGCGTACTCGACGATCAGCCAGCTCGGCTACATGATCGCGATACTCGGCTGCGGCGCAGTGCTTGGAGTTGCTGCGGTTGCTTACGCACTCTTCCACCTTGTTGCGCACGCATTCTTCAAGGCACTGCTCTTCCTGTCGTCCGGTTCTGTTTTGCATGGAATCGGAAACGTTCGAGACATTAAGGAGATGGGTGGCTTACTGAAAGGGATGCCGTGGACCGGTTATGCGATGCTTGCGGGTGCGCTTGCACTGATTGCGTTCCCGTTCACTGCCGGATACTACAGCAAGGACCGGATCATCGAGGATGCGTATATCTACGCAACTCACGGCGGTGACCTCGGATACCTTGTATGGGTATTCCTGGTACTCGGTGTGATACTCACAGCAACATACACATTCAGGGCATGGTACCTTGCGATGACAGGAGAGCCAAGAAGCTATCCTGCAATACGCCCACACGAATGCGGCTTCTGGATGAAGACGACGCTTGTCGTGCTCTCGGTGTTTGCACTGGGACTTGGAATTATGACCGGAGGCGGCGCAAAATTCTGGCACTTCCTTGAGGAGACATTTGTTCATGAGACGCACACAGCGACTGGCGTGTATCCTGGACTCGATCTCCACGAGATCGGACTTCTGGGCGGAAATTCCCTGATGGCACATGGAGCACACCCACCACAATGGGTGATCTACCTACCACTCCTCTTGATGATCGCAGGACTTGCAATCGCGACAACGGTCTACTACAAGAACCGTATCGATGTGAGCAAGTATGTGAAAAAAGACAACCCACTCTACCAAATCCTCTGGAACAAGTACTACCTCGACTACCTCTTCAAAGACATCATCGCAGAGAAGATCATCATGACGGTCTTCACGTTCTGGGATGTGCTCGACAGGTACGTAATCGACGGCGTGGTCAATCTACTGAGCTGGATCACAATCCAGTCAGGACAGGTCAGCAGAAAGCTTCAGACCGGTGTTGTCCAGAACTACGCAACCGCGGTTATCTTTGGGGTGAGCATGTTGATGATACTGGTCATTATGTTCAGAGGAGGGCTATAATATGGGACTAATAACAATTCTCCTGCTGGTATTACTCGCAGGAGCGATACTATCCCTGCTCACGAAGACCACAGCACAGGCAAGAGGCGTTGCACTCGTATCATCGTTTGGTGCGCTCGCAATCTCGATATTGATGTACCTGATGTATGATGCGAACTTCAATACGGTTACGCATTATGCATTTGAGGAGTCTGGCACATGGATGCCATCGATCGGCATCGGCTATCACGTCGGTGTGGACGGCATCAGTCTGCCGATGGTGATACTGGCAACGATCGTCTGCGCTCTCTGTACAGTATTCTCGTGGACCGAGAGCAAGAGACCGAACCAGTTCTTTGCACTCCTCCTCTTGATGGACCTAACGTTGATCGGCGTATTTGTGTCGCTGGACTTCTTCATGTTCTACGTATTCTGGGAACTCACACTCCTTCCGATGTTCTTCTTGATCGGAATATGGGGCGGACCCAGAAAGGACTACTCAGCGATTAAGTTCCTGATCTACACGCATATCGCAAGCGTTCTGATGATGCTCGGGATATTTGCGCTGTACTACTTCCACGGAGCTTCGACAGGGATCTACACATTCGATATCCCGACACTGGTCAACGCATACAAGGACGGAATTCTTCCAATCAGCCAGTTCTGGCTCGATTTCATCTTCGTAACAATCATGTTCGGATTCATGGTGAAGATGCCATCCGTGCCATTCCACACCTGGCTTCCCGATGCGCACGTTGAGGCGCCAACGATCGGAAGTATCATCCTGGCAGGCGTCCTTCTGAAGATGGGCGGCTACGGACTCTTCCGGGTATTGTTGCCGATGATGGGAGTTGCATCCACGTGGTTCATCTACTTAATCGCGTTATTCGGACTGGTAAGCATTCTTTACAGCCCGTTTGCTGCGCTCGCACAGAAGGACTTAAAGAAGCTTGTTGCATTCTCGAGTATCGGGCACATGGGATTCATCTCCCTTGGTGTTGCAGCAAGCGTTCTTGCAGGAATGGATCCAGCTAGAGTCGTGGCACACACAGGAGCAATGTTCCAGATGTTCTCACACGGGATCATCACATGCGTGCTCTTCGGCTGCTGCGGTGTGATCGAGCATCATACGCACACAAGGATCATCGATGACCTTGGCGGACTCACCAAGAAGATGCCGAAACTGGCGATCCTCATGGTTGCAGGATTCTTTGCATCACTGGGTCTTCCGCTCTGCAGCGGATTTGTGGCAGAGTTCGGCATATTAAGTGGAAGCTACCACACGATACCGATCTTCATAATTCTTGCAGCGATAAACATTCCGTTTACTGCCGGCTACCATCTATGGGCTGTGCAGCGAACGATGTTTGGTCCCTACAACGAGTACCTCGGAGACGTCAAGGAGATCAAGTGGTTTGAGTTCTTACCGCTTGCAGTCTGGGTAATCATCTTTGTGATACTCGGCATCTATCCGGAGCCGATTATAGGCATGATGCAGACCACTGCCGAATACTTCCTCTTAAGCGGTGATATTCTGCCGATTGGAGGAATTCATGTACCAGCAGGAGGTGCATTCCCATGGTAGACTACACAGCACTACTCCCCGCGGGGATCGTGATCGTCACAGCGATGATAGTACTGCTCACAGGACTCTTTATCGAGCAGAAGAAGATTCTCGGGTACATAACCCTTGTCGGACTGCTTACATCGCTCGGGCTTGTGCTCAAAGACTGGAACCTAACCGCCACATTCGATTCCGCACCGTTCTACGGCGCGATTGTGGTCGATCCATTTGCACAGATCTTCAACGCGATGTTCTTGATCGTTGGAGTTCTCGTTGCGATCGCAGCGCTGAAAGCGTATGGCGACAATCCGCGTCAGGATGAGTTTTACTCAATGATGCTGCTTGCAACCGTCGGAATGATGGTTGTTGCCATGTCAAAGGATTTGCTGGCACTCTTCATCGGATTCGAACTCGCCAGTATCGCGACTTATGCGATGGCTGGCTTTGACAAGCGTGATCCGAAGTCGATCGAGGCGGCTCTGAAGTACTTCCTGATCGGAGGACTGTCCTCATCGCTGATGGTCTTTGGTATATCCTACATCTACGGACTCACTGGTTCGACGAACATCGATGCGATAGCTCTGGCATTCGGAGCAAATCCGGGTCTGGCTACAACGCCTGCGATACTTCTTGCGATGGTTATGCTGATCGCAGGATTCGGGTTTAAGATGGCATTTGTGCCGTTCCACATGTGGGCGCCAGACACCTACGAGGGAGCACCGTCGATCGTGTCGGCACTCCTTGCTGCGGGATCGAAGAAGATGGGATTCGCTGCGGCATTCAGGATATTCATCGTCGGACTCGTTGCGATGAAAGTGGACTGGTACATCGCATTCATGATCCTTGCGGTTCTGACGATGACTGTCGGCAATATCCTTGCGGTCATGCAGACGAGTATCAAGCGGATGCTTGCATACTCCTCGATCGCACACGCGGGATACATAGCGGTCGTCTTCGTGGTAGTGGCATACTGGAATGCACCTGATTCAGCCGTGAACCTCGCAGTTACAGGTGGGCTGATGCACGCATTCTCGCACGCAATCGGAAAGGCTGCCGCTTTCATTGCTGTTGCAGCGATTGCATACATGATCCTGTCGAAGGACAAGGTCGATGACCCGAACCATGTCAGCAACTATGACGGTCTTGCAAAACGCGCTCCGATGACAGCGTTCCTATTTGCGCTACTGCTCTGTTCGCTTGCAGGTATTCCGCCACTCTTCGGATTCACGAGTAAGTTCGTGCTCTTCCTCTCAACGATCGAGGCAGGGCTGCTTGGACTTGCGATAATCTGCGTGCTAAACTCAGCACTCTCGGTATACTACTATGCGAAGGTCGTCATGCGGATGTACTGGGGCGAGCCGAAGGGCGAGGCATTTGTCGAGCCGTCGACGTACGTCTTCGTGCTGGCAATCGCAGTGATCGCACTGATTGCGCTATTCTTTGCGCCGGGCGATCTGGTCTACCAATGGGCAGAAACAGCGGCACACGCGGTAACAGGAGTGTGATAACATGCTAACAGAAGGACTATACAGAAAGATGATCGATGCATGCCACACGAGAATCCAGTTCGAGACTGTCTACGGCGACATGGATCTTGTCTACCACGCGATAGAGCGGAGCTCGAAGTGGGCGTCCCGCCTAAAGGCGATCGCGGAGGCGGGGGAGGATGTCGAGATGGCGGATTGCACGCTTGCGATAAACGATCTCTTCCTCTCAACGATGCGTGGCGAGACCAGCGTACCACAGTTCAAGGACCGTATCTGGGAACTCGAACGGAGGTATCCGGAGGTCTTCAAGCGAGGCAGAATCGACAGCGGAACTCCAGAGGGCGCTGTAGAAGCGATCATCTTCCGGGTCGAGTACATGATCAACCGGTACGATGTCAGGTACCCGAGCTTCGATATGCACAAGAGTAACGACAGGTGAGGTGCCAAAAAATGGTAACACGAGGCTGGGATACGAAACACTGCATCGAGCATTTCGAGCACGACAAGACCGAAAGCGGCGCTGCGAAACTCTTCGTCTGCCTGCAGGATAACCGTGAGACGATGGTCTGGGACGATGGTCTCGGGCGACTCCGGAACATGGCAGAGGAATGGGACGACACCTGGGCACCGCTGATGGAGGAGATGACTGAACTCCTCGGGATCACGGACTGGGACTCGTACGTGCAGATGAAGACGAAGTATAATCTGACGCAGTACTGAAACGGTACTGAGGATATGGGCGCTATGGATGCGTCCATATTTGTTTTCTTTTTTTGATGTATATTTATGCAGAAGGTTAATGACAGATTAAAATCAAGTCAACAGTAGTGAGGAATCATGAGTGTTGATGAATTGAAAGAGCTGCTTGAACGACCAAATTATAGTTGGGTCAAGGAAGATTTGCTTCCTGCATACCACGTACTCTCGAAGATAAAGTCTGAAAAAGGAAATGGGTATCAGTTTATCCCGACATCGGAAGAGAACTTATTGCTAAATCTGAAGGATGATATAAAGCTGTCAGATCTTCTAGAGGTAGAACAGGTCTTTGTGAATTGGGTGGATAGAGAAGAAGTGGAAGAGGCAGAGTATACGACTGTCAAAGTACATCATCACAACGACAAAAAGTATCATAGTAAGAATGACTACAAGATCAAGATAAACGTCACTGGTTCACTTTTGAATATAGGAAAAGAGCAATTGAATATGAGAAAAGGAGAGTGGAGTATTGAAAATGTCCAAGACCTGTTATTCTTCAAATATCTTCTCTCGAATACAAACGTAAAAAAACTGGGGGATACGGATTTTTTATCGATTGTCATAAAGGATGCGGCGGGGATGAGGAGGGGTGCAGAATATGAGCAACATAAGCGCAGTATAAAGAATCATAAGCACAGTATAAAGAATCTTGTCCGACGTCTGATCTCTTGTAACAAAGCATTCTTGAGTGATGTTGTTCTTGAAACGATAACGCAGGAGTTGATGAGGGAAGAGTTCTTCTATGAATGTATGGATTCAATCCCCGGACGGTACAAGGCAGCCGAACATCACTTCAACGTAGGTAGTTGTATTCTTCGCTATCGGTATGCGGTTCCTTCTGAAATCTGGAGCGAAATAAGAACCAAGATCGAAAGTATTGATTATGCATCGGTCATCAAAACATCGCTCTCAAAAATAGAGGAAGGATATGGAGATCTGCGAAACGAGATCAAGTTTTTGGAGATTTTGAAGAATGAGAAAGTGGATGCAAATAACCCAATGAAGACCAGCGATCACGAGAGTTTTTCAGATGTGATAGAGCAATTAAATATGGACGAAATTACTAGAATCGCCCCAACCGGGGACATCATATTATTGGCAGACGAACGGACCATAGACGCACGAATAGACTCCATAGAGAAAGAGATTGTTGCGATGATTTTAAGGTGGCTAAATGAGGAGGCAGTGATTAGGGATATTCCAAAAACCACCGAGACCGAGGAGGACCCCCATGAGCATGGAAATAACGGGACATCTACAGGCAAAATCGTAGATCCTAATTCCGCGCCAGAAGGTGGAATCAAGGTTCTTCTTGGAGACGATGTTTTCTGGGAACCCGGTTTACTAAATAATGGTAATTTCATAATAATAGGTGGAGCTGGAGCTGGGAAAACTGAAACAATTAGGTGCATCGCCTCGGAATTGAAAAAACAGGAATATCCCGTTTTGATGATTGATTTTCACGGGGATATGGCTTGTGAAGACTGTAACATGCGCACTTACGAGATGAGGGAAGGCAGCGAATACTATTTCAACCCCCTTGAGCTTGATCCGAAATTTAAAGAAATCACACCTCTTAGAGCAAAATCCGATTTCGTGGATGCCATGGTCATCAATTTCCCGAATTTGGGAATGCAGTAAAGAGACGATTTAAAAGACATAATTATAAAATCTTACGATGAAGTAGGAATAACGACCAAGGAAGAGACTTGGAACATAGAATTGAAATTTAAAGATATAGAAAATAAAATAAAACGTAGTGAAGATAAGACAACTCAAGCGCTCAAGGCATATTTGGCTGATGTTTTTGATTATGAGTTATTTTCAGGTTCTGAGAAACTATCGGTAGGCGATATTCTTGAAGGTGGGGTGACGCATTTAAATTTGAAATCATTGCCTGAATCTTTGAGATCCTTGTTTGCGGATTTGTTTCTAAGAAAATTATATTACTCTGTACAATCCATGGGGAGAATACCCACTGGTGACAATGTACCAGATAAGGAAAAATTCAGGCTGTTTGTCATTGTTGATGAAGCTAAGTTGCTTGTGAGCGAAAAACAAGGTACTAAGGCGGTTTTGAACAAATCTGCGACTGAGTTGAGGAAATACGGAGTGGGTTCAATATTAGCCTCACAATTAATAGCCCATTTCACAGATGAAATTTTAGCAAACATTGCTGTAAAACTTTGTATGAAAGCAGAAAACAAAAAGCAAGCCAAAGAGAACAACAAATACTTTGAAGTGGGGGAAACTGAGATTCTAAACCTTAAACAGAGGGAAGGGGTATTAATAGGTGGAGATTACTTGGAGGGGGTAAAAATTAAAATCAAGCCTACTTGGGAGCGGTGAAGCGTTTATGGGAATCCCCAACAATCTTGCGCTGCAAAAGGATTCGTGGCACCACCTCATAATAGCGGATGAACCTGATCTGATAGTGGGCACGGGATTTTTCGGAGATCGAACAGAAGCGGTTAACGAAGCGTTAAAATTCTTAATCCGTCTTGCAGAACAGATCAAATCACTCTCTAAAAACGTTAAAACTGACATGAGTCTGACGGATGCGCTGATGAGTTCTCGGGATGGGAAAGACTTATGAGACAGGATGCAGCACTAAAACATTTGCAGGAGCATAAGCAGGAATTAAAGGAGCGATACGGCATCACCCGGCTTGGTATCTTTGGTTCGGTAGCAAGAGATGAGGCTGCCGACGAGAGCGATGTGGACGTGGTTGTTGAGATGGCGCCCGATCTTTTTGGAAGGGTAAGCCTCAAAGATGAACTGGAGACGATTCTTGGGGAAAATGTCGATCTGGTGCGTTACTGGCAGCGTATGAATCACTACCTGAAAAGACGCATCGACATGGAGGCGCACTATGTATGACGGGGCGTTGCTTCTGGAGCCTGAGCTCAGGCCGGAGTTCATAGAGAAGATGGGAGATCGGGAGAGAGAACCGGTAGTGCAAGTTGCGGATTTCAGAAGACGTTTTGGGTTGGAAGAGAATGTATGACTATGCCATGAGGAAGACCGTGGAAAAGATATTTTTCGAACTTGTAGCAAAAAATCGGATGTATCAGTTGCACACAATTTTCCCGCCCCGAAAAAGATTATTAAAAGCGCATGTGTGGGAATTTACCACATTAAAAGACTGAAAACGGAGAAAATCGATGTCAAAGCTTTTATTCATCGCTATTGGAGGTGCCATCGGCGCTCTACTTAGATATGCCCTATCAGGTGTGGCTTACAAATATATAGGCAGTGGTTTTCCATGGGGCACTTTATGCGTAAATCTCCTCGGTGCTTTTGCGATCGGCATTCTCTGGGGATTATCCGAAAAAACTACCATCTCTTCCGATTTCCGGACGTTTGCGTTTATCGGAATCCTTGGCTCGTTCACAACGTTTTCAACTTATGGTCTGGAGACCATCAACTTATTTCGCGATGGTGAAATTAAACTCGCATTGGCGAATGTTTTGATCACCAATGTTTTGGGCATCGCATTAGTTCTATCTGGCTTCATCGCTTCAAAATATTTAATGATATTTATAGACAGGAGGTTGTGATACAATGAAATTGCCTGAAGAAGGACTGTTATTAAGAATTTTTATTGGAGAGGCGGATCGCTACAAGGGAAAACCGCTCTATGAACAGATCGTACTTACGGCGAGAGGGTTACATCTTGCCGGAGCAACCGTTACCCGGGGAATAATGGGTTTTGGAGCAGCGAGTCGGGTACATACGGCAAAGCTGCTGCGCCTTTCCGAAGATTTGCCGGTTGTTGTTGAACTGGTCGATACGGAAGAAAATCTCAACAAACTGCTGCCGTTTCTCGATGAAGTCGTAAGCGACGGCTTGATTACCCTTGAAAAGATGCGAGTTATCAAATATAGGCATAGCAATAAGGATGAGGCGTAGGAACAAACAGGTTTCCAGAGTGTGTAGGGATGGGGTCGCTACAGGGCAGTTTTTGGGGTGCACCGGTTTTACCACGCGTTACCTGATATGTGCATGACATATCGCGGCTGCGAGCGCATCAGCGGCATCGGCAGGCATCTTTTCATCGATTCCAAGCAGCATCCCGACCATCTTCTGCATCTGCTTCTTGTCAGCCCTCCCCGATCCAGTCACCGCCTGCTTGATCTGGTTCGGAGTATATTCGAAGACGTCGATCCCGTATTCGGCTGCCGCAAGCAGGACAACCCCGCGTGCGTGGCTCACCTCGATTGCGGATGATACATTTCTGGAAAAGAAGAGCCGCTCGATCGAAAGTTCATCTGGCTTATGTGTGTCCAGAATCTCCTGCATCTCACGAAATATCGTCTGGACGCGGGTCTGGAGCCGCGCATCAGACGGTGTTGTGATCACGCCGTACCTGACGCAGCGGATACCGTCCGCATCGTCGATTATGCCAAAGCCGGTCTTTGCAAGTCCGGGATCGATTCCGATGATCATGGTATCACGGCATTACGGCATCACGACAGCAGCACCACGTCCCCGAACTCCTCTTCCCTCGAATCCGCGGTGAATGCCATGAATGCGAGCACGCACCAGAGCACAGCACAGGCAAAGAGAATGACGTACCCGATCATCAGCATCAGGAACTGACCCAGCAGGAAGAGCCACTGGTTATGGAGTTCCTCCGCACGAAGCGAGCTCTCATCAGAGAGTTCGAACTCGCCTGCTGCCAGATACTGCTCTGCGGAGGTCTCTGTCTCGTTTATCGCAAACTTGTACCGGTACGAGGTCGAATCGTAAACGAACGGATTGACCAGCAGCTTCGCATCACCCCACCGGTACAGATCATCGGATGCACGCCTGATCGCATCCTCCGCGTTCACATAATGGTCGTTTGCGCTCTCGATCCGCTGGTTGTACGATGAAATCGACTCTTCTGCCATATCGCTCGCCCTTTTGCTTCTTCCGGGATCGTTTAGCAGTTCATAGGCGGTTGCGCTGTGCCTGTACGCGATGATCCTTGTACGGTCGTCCCCTGCATCCAGAGCCATCTTCTCGAAGTATGCAGACTCCCCCGCAAGTGTGCTTTTCAGGAATTTGTTCGAGGCGGTGTAGATATTGGTCTGTGCTTGCGTCTTCGCACTCCGGTACATCGTCGCAACAGCAATCCTTGCGACGAGAAGGTCATCAAGCGCATCATCGTGATCGCCCTTATCCACATCCTCGACAGCACGATCCATCGCATCGAGAAATGTGACAGAACTCTGTGCGATGGTCGTAACCGATGCCCATGCCTCTGCGCTGCCTGCGCCGCTCGACGAGAGCATATTAAACGTATCGCCCGCGATCTTCGAGATCTCCGGATTTCCGGACGCCTTCATGGTGGCAAGCGCGCTCTTCGTCCCCTCGATATCGATCGGCATCGCGGTCGCCTTCAAAGTGATCGTCTCGTTCCCTACACTGTGGGACAGGAAGTACTGCCATGTATAGGTCCTTCCAACGATCGTCTCTCCCCGGAACCGGAGCGTGAACGTGAGCGGAACCGTTTTTCCTTTCTGTATGATCGAGGCTGGCAG